>JAIROD010000139.1 GCA_031257725.1 Planctomycetaceae bacterium
CCCTACACTGAAAATGTTAGGGAGATGAGGGACGATAGGGACTAATGAGAAAATTATCGCTAAAGTATTTTTCATTTGCAAATTTGTTGTTCTTCAACAATTTACTGGAGCCAGACGGACTTGAACCGACGACCCCCGCGTTGCAAACGCGGTGCTCTCCCAACTGAGCTATGACCCCATCTTTTTTTATTCATCAAATAGTTCTTTTTTTTGATCTTCGTTCATCACGGTTCGTACATCATCACCATTCATTTTTTCATACAATAACCGTGTTTCAAAATATGTTTTTATTATATCATAAATTCCTGTTATGATCGATAAAAACAAAATTGCCGTCGCGAAAGTCCAGAACATCACGTAATTATACACATCGTCAACCGGTGATGTCAGTACGCCGAAAACCATCAGTAACAACGAAATGGATAATAATATTAGCGTCAAACGGCGGCGCAATGGAAAAAGAACACCCGTTTGTGCGTCATAACTTTCACTGTTATGCTCTGTCATCACTCACTCCGCTACTTCCGGTAACCTAACGATTTGATCACCGAAAGCATTTCCTCATACGTGATAAAACGGCGGCGATTCTGAAATTTATACTGATCAATCGCCTCTGCAAGTTGTTGCGCATCCGGCGAAAGACCATCATAACAATTCGAAAACTGGCGGCGTTCCACACCCGGTGGAGGACTGCCGCCGCCCGGATTCATACCACGCCGTTGCACAAAAGGATAGTTTACTGAATCAGTACTCATCGGCTTTTCCTTAAATACTATATGCAAAAAAATTTTTTAAAAAAATCACCACGAAATTTAATTTTAGGGAATCTCTCATCATTCAGAATTCACAAAAAGTTAAAGTTAACGGCGTGGGCTTGCCCTGCATTGTTAGACTTACTTAACCTCATAACACAGGGTAAACCCCGCGTTAAACTATTAACTAAAATAAAAAATAAACTCGTCCGCCATCACTTCGGAAAGTATCCCTATTGTCAATCAAAATTTATCCGTTAACTTATTAGATATATTTAATCATCATTCATAGGGTCTTGCTAATCATTCATTTCTGAATCATAATATCTATTTATTGATTATAACAGATGATTCTATATGAATAAGTCCCCTACCTCTTCTTTTTTATTATTATTTTTCGACCTTTCCAAAATCAATGACATTTTACACGACTCCAATGATAAAAAAAGTGTTCATAACCTGTTTTTTACATCCCTGCAAAATTATTTATTTGTTGTTTTGTATTATTTTTAAGCCTATCGTATCCTATTTTCAACAGGTTTTCAACAGGATACCGACAGGTTTTCCCTATATGGCAGAACATCGTAAGTCTTGCTTTATCAAGGTATTTCGTAAAAAAAGGCTGGTAATTAACAATTTTTTTTCTTTTCTTAACATCCTCCTCTTATTTATATATTTCTTTTTAATTTATTTCTTATCAGAAGTGTATTTTCTACTTTATAGACTATTGTCGGCTATTAAACATCATTTTCCAATTTCAACATTAAGATTCACCATTCCGGTTTTCTGATTGACCCAAACGATGGCTTCTACCGCACAGGCATGAAACTTGTCGGCAATACGGGTTGTATTGTACAACATCCCGCCAGCTTGTACCAGATCAATTAGGAACAGGAAAATAACTTCCTCCTCTTATGTCTTTTTCTAATTCCCGAACACAGACTCCTATGATGAAACAATACATCGAGGCTAAGAAAATATGCCCCGAAGCGTTGTTGCTTTTTCGTATGGGAGATTTTTATGAAATGTTTCTCGAAGATGCCAAAATTGCGGCTCAGGTTCTCGGTTTGGCGTTGACCAGCCGTGAAAAAGGTCCTAACGCAATGCCGATGGCAGGATTTCCTCATCATCAACTCGACGCCTATATTGCAAAATTGATTGCCGCAGGATACCGCGCCGCAGTTTGTGAGCAAATGGAAGATCCCAAAAAGGCGAAAGGTATTGTCAAAAGAGAAGTTACACGGATTGTTACCGCCGGAACTCTCACTGAGGAAACATTACTCAATCCCAAAAAATCGAACTTTTTAGCGGCGGTTTGTCAGGATTCGAGAACGCCCAATTTTGAAATAGGATTGGCATGGGTCGAATTATCCACCGGAGAGTTTTTCTCTACAACCGTTCCCGGCAAACAACTTGGCGAGCAACTCGCCAGAATTTTACCGTCTGAAATTATTTACAGCGACAAAGAAACATTTGATTGTCCGACTTTTTTCAAAGTCCAGTTAACAAAGCGTCCGGACTGGACTTTTGGACATCGAACAGCTCTTGACTTGCTTTTGAAACAGTTTGGAACGACAACGCTTGAAGGTTTTGGTTTTTCCAATAATAAACCATTTGATGTTCCGGCAATTCGTGCGGCGGGGGCGATTCTTAGTTATTTGAATGAAACACAACGGCAAGTTTCAGTTCAGATTGATTCGATTACGGCGTATCGTCCGGAATCTCAGTTGGAAATTGATGAAACCAGCCGCCGCAGTCTCGAAATAACAACAACAATTCGCGGAGGTAATCGGGAAGGTTCACTTCTTTCCGTGATGGATCGGTGTATAACGTCGATGGGATCACGTTTTATCGCAGATTCCATCTCCAGCCCGTTGACTAATATTGCGACAATCAATGCACGGCTTGATGCGGTGGAAGAATTGTATTGTGATGATGCAGCGGTAAGAGAGATACGGGAGCAATTGCGGCATATTCATGACCTTCAACGGATTTTGACCCGAATTCTTCAAAATCGCGGAACTCCGCGCGATTTGGCAATGATTGCCCGAACTTTACAAACATTGCCTTTTTTCATGATGAAACTGGAAAAAGTTTCCAGTCCGATGTTGAAATCAATTCTTGAAAATATTGATCCTTGTGAACAGTTAGCCGAATTGCTTTCTGTCGCCTTGAAAGAGGACGCTTCAGCTAATTACAAAGAAGGAGGTTTTATTCGATCCGGCTTCAATAAAGAGTTAGATGAGTTGCGGAATCTCCAAAGCGGCGGAAAAGATTGGATAGCACAATATCAGGCGGAGGAAATCAATCGTACCGGAATTCCAAGTTTGAAAGTGGGTTATACACGGGTTTTTGGTTATTACATAGAGATTACGAATGCTCATCGTGAAAAAGTTCCGGGTGATTATGTTCGGAAAATGACGATCAAAAATGCGGAACGGTATATCACGCCGCAACTTAAAGAATATGAGGAAAAAATTCTAACTTCAGGGGAACGAGCAAACAATTTGGAAATTGAGCTTTTCGAAATGCTTTGCAAAAAAACCTGTGAAAAACGGCATGCAATGCAATTGACAGCGCGTGCTTTGGCGGCTCTCGATGTTATTGCTTCACTGGCGTTAATTGCGCGGGAACGCGGATATTGCCGTCCTAAATTGATTGAAGAACCGATTATGAATATTATTGACGGCAGACATCCGGTTCTTGAAGCGTTGGAACCAGCGGGGACTTTTGTCCCGAATGATACGATGTTCGATGATGAACATGGTCAGATTCAACTGATTACCGGTCCGAATATGGCAGGTAAAAGCACCTTTATTCGCCAAACGGCTTTGCTTTGTGTGATGGCGCAAATTGGAAGTTTTTTACCGGCGCGTGAAGCAACCATTGGAATTTGTGACCGAATTTTCGCACGAGTGGGAGCGAGTGATGAAATTTCACGCGGTCAGAGTACATTCATGGTGGAAATGACGGAAACAGCCCGAATCTTGAATCAGGCAACTCCGCGAAGTTTGGTGGTTCTTGATGAAGTGGGACGCGGAACCAGTACTTACGACGGAATTTCACTGGCATGGGCGATTGTTGAATATCTGCACGATAAAATCGGATGCCGAACTCTTTTTGCAACTCATTATCATGAATTGACCGATTTATCGGAAACGTTTGAGAATATTCGTAATTTAAATGTTGCCGTGAAAGAACAGAATGACGATATTGCGTTTTTGCACAAAATTATTCCCGGCGCGGCTGATAAAAGTTATGGAATTTATGTCGCTAAAATTGCCGGTATTCCTAAGAATGTGGTGAAGCGGGCAAGGGAAATTCTGGATGAATTGGAACAAACTCATGTCGAAGCAACCGCTCATAGTACGAATCATCCTGAGTCGGAAATGTTTAAAAATATCCGAAGAAAAACCGTTAACTCAATACAATTCTCTTTGTTTGGATCGGAAAATCATCCGGTAATCGAAGAACTGCGGGAACTTGATATCGATAATCTGAAACCGCTTGACGCTCTTCAACTTGTTGCAAAATGGAAAGAAATTACTCGGAATCGTGAATTATCCAAGTAAAGATAAAAAATAATTATTCAGAGAAATTTTTAAATAAATATTACAAAAAATATGGATTTCTTACAACTTAACAATAAACGTTTTTTAATATTTGGCGTTGCCAATAAAAAGAGTGTTGCGTTTCAGATTGCTAAAATGCTTCTTGAAGAAAATGCAACAGTAGATTTTGTGGTTCAGAATGAAACTGTTGTGAAAAAAGTTACTGAATTGTTTCCCGAACGGAATATTTTTTCATGCAATGTTGAACATGATAATGAAATCAAAAAACTTCGGCAGGAAATTGAACAGAAATTAAGTCCGGCAATTCGGTATGACGGTCTTGTTCATTCTATTGCGTTTGCCGATTACAGTAGCGGAATGAA
Organism: Planctomycetaceae bacterium; assembly: GCA_031257725.1. Classification (GTDB taxonomy): domain Bacteria; phylum Planctomycetota; class Planctomycetia; order Pirellulales; family Thermoguttaceae; genus WRKP01. The sequence goes on from JAIROD010000139.1 coordinate 4,687, forward strand.
ACCATTTCATGAAATTTCAAAGCAAGCATTTTTGCAAGCGTTGGATATATCATGTTTTTCACTTGTTTCAATTTGTCGCGAGTTTGCAGAACTTTTGAAAACAAACTCTTCTGTTGTAACAATTTCTATTTCAACAACGCGAATGGCTAGCGAAAATTATGGGTTTATGGCTCCGATTAAGGCGGCATTGGATTCGTCGCTTGCTTTTTTGACAAAATCGTTCAGTCAATTTTCGGAAATCCGGTTCAACGCGGTTGCGCCGAGTTTACTTAAAACATCGGCTTCGGCGGGAATACCCGGTTATGCCGATTCGTATCTTTTTGCGGAACAAATCATTCCGCGTAAACGTGCCGTCTCAACCGATGAAGCCGCCGCAGTTGCCGTCTTTTTACTAAGTCCCCGCTCCAGCGGAATAACTGCACAAAAAATAATCGTTGACGCGGGAATGGAAATAAATTACTTCGATAAAGAAATCGTTAAAAAAATTGTTCATTAAATAAA
>JAIROD010000153.1 GCA_031257725.1 Planctomycetaceae bacterium
GGACGATGAACATGGGACACCTTATCGTAGGAAGACGCTACAAAACGGGGTAAATTTTTTACACTGCAAATAATACAAAATATCCGATTTTTACGCCAGATCAATTTAAAATGAAAAGAATGTTTACACTTTGAGTTATGACGATACCGGAGGCGTCGCAATTAGTGTTGCAAGCGGCGGCAATGTGTGAAGGCGGTGAGATTTTTGTTCTGGACATGGGCGAACCGGTAAGGATTGTTGATCTGGCAAAAGATTTAATCCGCTTGAGTGGTTTACCGGAAAACGCAATTGAGATTCGTGAAACAGGAATGCGTCCGGGTGAAAAATTGTATGAAGAATTATATTTTGATTCCGAAAAAGCGATCCGAACATCACATCCCAAATTACGTTGCGCATCGCATCGACGGTTTGATTGGAAAACTGTTGATGAACAAATTCGGGAACTTTTGAACATGTACAATTTTCCAGTGTCGGAAATTCAGGAAAAGTTGCAAGAAATTGTGGAAGAATATCAACCGGTACATAAAACAGAAACTGTACCGTTCCGAGTTGTGCCAAACATGGAAAAGTTTCGAAAAACTGGCTAATATTTCAGTGTAATTTTTTGTTTTAACTTTTTTCGTGTATTTTGTATTCTCAAAAATAAAACTTTTCGTGATCTTTCGTGAAAATTTTGTATGTTTCATGTGTTTTAGCATGTTTCGTGGTAAAAAACATAAACCAAAAATCAAACAATTAATAATATTTAGTTTAATTATAAATGGTATTGTCGATTAAAGATTTAAATATGTTTACAGGCAAGATACTAGCGATTACCGGAGGAACCGGTTCATTCGGTAATGCGGTGTTAAGACGATTTCTTGATACTAATATTCGGGAAATACGTATTTTCAGCCGCGATGAGAAGAAACAAGATGATATGCGGCATCAATATAAAAGTGATAAACTTCGTTTTTATATTGGCGATGTTCGTAATCCTGACGGACTTGGCGACGCGATGACCGGTGTGGATTTTGTTTTTCATGCCGCAGCATTGAAACAAGTTCCTTCATGTGAATTTTATCCGGTTGAAGCGGTGAAAACAAATATTATCGGAACAGAAAATGTTTTAAATGCCGCCATGAATGCCGGTATTAAAAATGTTGTTGTTCTTAGTACGGACAAAGCTGCTTATCCGATTAATGCAATGGGAATGAGTAAAGGTCTTATGGAAAAGGTGGCTTTTGCAAAATCACGTATTGCTTTACAAAAAGATTGTATAATTTGTGTAACACGTTATGGCAATGTGATGGCATCACGTGGTTCTGTGATTCCACTTTTTATTCAACAAATTAAATCCGGTTTACCGATTACTGTTACTGATCCGGCAATGACACGGTTTATGATGAGTCTTGATGATGCGGTTGATCTTGTTCTTTATGCTTTTAAAAACGGAAATCCGGGAGATCTTTTCGTTCAGAAAGCACCGGCAGCAACACTTGCAACATTGGCATCAGCACTGAAAAAAATATTCAACACCGATAACCCAATCAAAATTATTGGAACACGACATGGGGAAAAACTGTACGAAACACTTTTAACCCGTGAAGAAAAATTGGTTGCTCAGGATTTGAAAAAATATTTTCGAGTTCCTCTTGATGACCGTAGTTTGAATTACGATGTCTATTTTTCCGAAGGAAACAAACAAATTAGTGATCTGTACGATTATCACTCACATAACACACGGCAATTGAATGAAGATGAAATGGTCAAGATGCTCCTCAATCTTCATGAGATACAAGATGATATTGTACCTATATTAAAAAGTCCACACTTAGTTAAAGCAGCCTAATTGATAAGGAGTCTTATTTATGATTCGCGTACTGATTTTAGGCGGAACAGGAATGTTGGGACATAAATTAGTTCAGTTATTCTCGAACCGTTTTGAGACATGGACAACAACACGGTCGTCGTTTTCTTATCTTGAAAAATTCGGTTTATTTGATGAAAATCGTACAATAACCGGAGTTGATATTAAAAATATTGATACAATTATTTCTGTTTTGGGAAAGGTTAAACCGGATATTGTTATCAACTGTGTTGGTATTATTAAGCAACATGAAGATGCCTATGATCCAATAACTTGTTTAAAGATTAATTCACTTTTTCCTCATCAACTTTCCAATTTATGTCATACAATTGATTCAAAATTGATTCATATCGGAACAGATTGTGTATTTAGCGGTAAAAAGGGTGATTATACGGAAAAGGATATTTCCGATGCGGAAGATTTGTACGGAAAAACGAAATTTCTTGGTGAAATAACTGGTATGGAAAATCTCACATTACGTACATCAATTATTGGACGGGAATTAACATCAACCCAAAGCTTGATTGACTGGTTTCTTTCTAATCGGGGTAAAAGAGTACGCGGATTTTCACGGGCGATTTATTCCGGTTTTACAACACATCAGTTTGCTCAAATACTTGGTGATGTTATCGAATATCATCCGCAATTGAGTGGTTTGTTTCACGTATCATCAGAACCTATCAGTAAATTTGAATTATTGAAACTAGTTAATCAATTTTATCATGCAGGAATTACTATTGATGAAGAGACCGAATTTTTATGTAACCGTAATTTGGATTCTTCTTTTTTCCGTCATAGAACCGGATTTATTCCGCCGACATGGGAAACAATGATTGAAGAAATGGCAGCCGATACAACTCCTTATGATTCTTGGCACAATAAATAATTATGAAGAAATTAAAAATATTGACATTAGTTGGTACACGACCTGAAATCATCAAATTGAGTCGGGTCATTGTTGAGCTGAAAAAATTTACGGATCATATTTTAGTTCATACCGGACAAAATTTCGATTACGAATTGAATGAAATTTTTTTTGAACAACTTGAGATTAGTAAGCCGGACTATTTCCTCAACGCTGCCGGTACAATTCCAGTAGAAACAATTGCAAATGTGATCGTTGGATTAGACCGAATATTAGCAACAGAAAAACCGGACGCATTTTTGTTACTTGGCGATACGAATAGTGCTTTGGGGGTGATTTCCGCTAAAAAACGCAAGATTCCTATTTTTCACATGGAAGCGGGCAATCGTTGTTTTGACCAATGTGTTCCTGAAGAAAATAACCGTAAAATTGTCGATCATTTAAGCGACATTAATCTTCCTTATACGGAACATGCACGTCGTTATTTAATTGCGGAAGGACTCAAACCGGAACAAATTATTAAAACAGGTTCACCGATGCGTGAAGTGCTTGAATATCATCGGGAGAAAATTAATTGTTCCGATATACTTTTACAGTTAAAATTATCAAAACGAAAATTCTTTTTGGTGAGTGCGCACCGTGAAGAAAATGTTGATTCCGAACAAAACCTTATTAGTTTTATTGTTGCACTTAATGTTATTGCTGAAACATGGAAAGAACCGATTATTGTATCAACACATCCGCGAACACGTCAACGGTTGGAATTACCATTTGCTAGGAATATTGAGATGAATCCGCTTATTCATTTTATTAAACCGCTTGGTTTTTTTGATTATGTTCATCTGGAACAAAATGCACGATGTGTTGTTAGTGATAGCGGTACGATAACAGAAGAGTCTTCCATTTTGAATTTTCCAGCGGTAACAATCCGGCAAGCTCATGAACGACCGGAAGGAATGGATAACGGGGTTTTAGTAATGTCGGGACTAAATGCGGAAAGAGTTATTCAATCAATTAAAATTGTTACAACACAACACGAATCAGAAAATTCTCAGCATAAAATTGTTGACGATTATCAACAGGATTATATTTCAAAAAATATATTGAGAATTATTATAAGTTATGTTGATTATGTTAATCGAGTTGTTTGGAAGAAAACTTAAAAAACAAAAATTTTTGCAGCATAAAATTTTGTGTATTAGAACTGTTCCAAAATACAAATATTTATAACAATATTAATGTTAATCGTAATATTTATCAACAGAAAACAACATAATATAATTTAGCTAATTTACTTTGGGTAGTCTCATTTTTACAATAAATATAACATGGCATCGTCTGTCCCGCAAAGGACAACAAAAAAGTGTCCTGCGAATCCTGTCCATTGACCGTTAATAGTTCGTGCGGAACGATAATTGCATCGATAATAGTTCTGCTTGCATTATGGATCACCAATTTCACCTGCACTTGACCAATTAGACTATTACTTATTATGACAAATTTTCAGGAAACCACATTATTGAGTTATCCGCGTCAACGAAAACCGTTGAGTGATCGTTTTCAGGCGATTTATGCGGATGTTTATAAAACAAGCCGGAATGGGCGTT
>JAIROD010000167.1 GCA_031257725.1 Planctomycetaceae bacterium
TCCCATATCTGTTTTTCTACAACATTGCATCTTCTGCTGAACTGACAAGGTCAAGCATTTGTAGATGTTGCCTTCAAAAATTTACCTAAATTAACAACCACCCTGTGAACGCTAGGAAAAAATGTGGTATTTATTCAGTGGAGTTTGCAATCGTCGTTTTAACCCAACCTTATTTTCCTAACAAAACAACTTTAGTAGCAACAAAGCAACCTAAGAAAAAACCTTATTACCTTATTTACAAACCATCTTTCCTAAAAAATAATAATAATACAAAAATGCGTTCCCTATCAAAATAAGGTAATAATGTTGGATTGTTGATGATTTTTTTGCTACTAAGTTTTTTTTGTTAAATGGTTTTTGTTAGAAAAATCAGGTTGAAAATAAAGTTTGGTTAAAACGACGATTGCAAACTTCATTGATAGATGACAAGGTGTGTTGTTCGATTGTATCTATTCCATCCCCTCCCAAAAATTGAGATTGGGCAAAATTTACTCAAAACGAGAAACGTATGACTACATCTCTCCTTAAAAATCAAGAAGTTAAGAGAAAGAAACTTGAAAAATCGGCAATACATTTTAAACGCTATTTTACACACCCTACCTTTCAGGTAGAGTGTGCAAAATACCCCTCAAACACCTATTGCAAAAATAGTTAAGCAACATCTTCGTAATCTATTTATAAATCAGTAGTTATAAAAACTTCAACACTCAAAAAAAGAGGTAAAAAATGAAAAAGAAATATTTATAGGAAAATGGGACAAATGTAAATACAGATCTCCTTAAAAATTAAGAAGTTAAGAGAAAAAAAATTGAAAAATCTGCAATGCATTTTAAACGCTATTTTACACACCCTACCTTTCAGGGCGTTGATCGTGTTGACCATTACCCGCCGCGATGCGGCGGGCTGGTATGTATTGCCCTTTCAGGGCGACGGATTGACACCGGCAACCCTAACGGGAGCGTGGAGAACATCGCACCAAAACCACAAACGCTCCCGTGAAGTGAGTGAGTTAAATTGTAACTATTCAGCCGATTGTAAGCACATTTCGAATATACTCCAACTTATAACTTACTTGCAATCTACTGAATAATTACAATTTTTTAATATTTTGAGAGTTATAGGGATGCGCCTCTCACATTTCTACAACCTTCCTGTCGTCCCTATAAACAATTTTTCGCATTTCTGCAAACTTATCGCAGACGGTTTCGCTTTTTTGTTTGCCGGTTATTTTTTCTTAAAATAGTCCAGCAGCACTTCTTTAATATGCACATATCGGCGGGCGTAGGAATTTTCAACCCGTAACAGCGAAAAACCGTGTTGACGGCATAGCTCCGCTTTTTTCCGGTCACGCTCTTTGACAATCTCCGATTCAACATGTTCCCGTCCGTCCAACTCGACCGCCAACACCGGCGTTTTGTCGCCGCGCCCCTTCACTTCATAGATTACAAAATCAAAACGCCCCGTATAAAATAAATCATTCACCGGTTTGTCGTCTTGAAAAATGTGTGAAATATTCACTTCACGTTCAACTTCATACCTGCCCGTTTTTTGCGGCAAATTATCAATAGCATGACGCAACGTTTCCAAAAACGCTTCCTCCGTTTCCGTTGAATACGGTTTAATTCCCAACGCTCTCGATGCCGAAACTTTTTTCGTAACCTTACTGACTCCATTGCTGCGGACATAACTTGTCAACTCATACAAATCATCGTCCGTTGAACCATCATGCAAACGCTCCAAATTATCCGCCGACACAAACGCAACAAATTGTTCCTTTGCACGCGATACCGCAACATTCACCAACTCTTTGTTATTCTTGACCCAATCGTATGTTTTCTGATGTGTTGCGTCTGTCAATGCCGTTGAAAACAAGATCACCTCTTTTTCATCGCCCTGAAAAGCGTGAACCGTCCCGCAAAGAACATCGGTAATACCGTAATGATGCAACATTTCGTTAATGTGTTCCTTTTGATTGACAAACGGCGTAATGATTCCAATACTTTGATTAGGGTGTTCTTTCTTATGCTGTTTCACAAAATCAATGATTGTTTCCGTTTCTTCCGGTGCTGTATTTTTCTGCGGCGGCGACGGTGCGTTCTCAATATTCACAAACAACAGCGGAATATCCGACAGGGAATCCTTTTTCATTAAACGGAGTTTGTTGTTGTAATATTTCTGATTGTTAAATCCGATAATCCGGCTGTTACACCGGTAATGATGCGATAAAAGTATTTCATCGCTGACCGCATCGCACGCAAGAAACGTTTTATAAATCGAATTGTTAATGTAATCGTAGTCTTCCGGTACAGCATAACGTTTACGCAATAGGCGGTTGTCGTGTTTGTCAAGAAGTATCACCGGACTTAACTGTTGCGTGTCGCCGACAAGCGTCAATGTTTCACCGCGAATAATCGGAACAAGCGAAACCGCCGTATTGCATTGACTCGCTTCGTCCATAATCACCATATCAAAATAGGGTTTCGGTTCGCCAAGACGATAGGACGATAAACACGTCGTTATAATAACAGGAAATATCCGCAGAAAACTCCGGAAGTTCTCGTCAATGCTTAACCATAAATTAAATTCCTTCACACGTTTATCGCTTTTCGGTTCGTTAATGATTTTCAACAGCGATACATATTTCGGTTCGCTTAACCGTTTGACATTTTCCATTGCCGTACAATAAAGATACGCAAGAATTTGTTCCGTATTGTTCGGCAAAAGCGGTATGGCATCGTCTATCGATACGTTACCGAGTTGTGTTAGTTTCTTGTTGATGTCGTCTTGCTGTTGCAGTAAAACCGCTTGAAAATGCAGATTCGTCTTATCTTTTAATAAATGTTCAATTGTTTCCGACCGTTCCTGTAAATCAAGAATCTCTTCATACCGTTTCAACAATTCGTTGAGTTGTTGGGCGTGTTCGCTATGTTTTCCGTACATTGCGTCTAATTTTACGGACAATTCTTTCGTATCAAATTCTTTGGCGGCGTTGTAATGTTTGCCGATAGCGTCAATCGCATTATTGACCTTTGCAATATTTCCAAGACGAATGATCGGCAGTAACCGTGATTTATCGTTGTATGGTAAGTTGCACTGTAAATTGCGAAGTGCATTGACCACACCGTCAATCGGGTGATTGTTATAAGACGAAAACAACACGGAACGCCTATTGAATAATGCGGTCAGAATTGTGTTCACAATGGTGTAGGTTTTTCCTGTGCCGGGCGGTCCTTGAATATACGCAAGCGGATACTTCATCGCTTTGTTAATCGACAAGAGTTGGTCGAGATTGATTTGACGGCTCGACAACGCCAACGGATAATCCTTACGCCGTTGCGGACGTTTCGTTAATTCTCCAAAAAACGCTTTCAGCGGAACCGTGATTTCACCGTTGTGATATTGTTCGGTAATTTTGCTGTATTCTCTTTCCAGATCAATCACATACTCCCGCTCAACGGCTAACATATACGGCAGATCATTGACCAAAGAATGTTGATACGGTTTGGCGATGGCATCTTTAATCTCTTCAAGATTCTTGTGAATGTTATCGAGCAACGATAAATATTCTTCAGACAGAAACAGTGAAACGCTTTGCTTTTCGCCGTTGACGGTGAATTCACGGCATAGCGTAATATGTTCGGCGGCAATGAGTCGGCGTTTTTTCACATCAAGCATGATTTCACGGTAAGCCAACACGTAAAGACCGCTTTTCGTTTCAACACTAATGACATTCAGAGCGAGTTGTCCGAATTGTTTATATTCGTGTTTCGTTTTTGCCTGAAACGATGCAATAATTGCACTGAATTGTTCGTTGTCGAGCGTGTAATCGCCGTAACGGAAACGGTCGGTATCGAGTTTCGGAATGAGGGCGTGTTCGTACCGATGCGGTATAGAATCCAATCGGTTACAGTCGGACAAATAGTTAAGAATCCGCAAATTCGGAACGTTACCGAATAACTCGGTATATTGGTGCGGGTTGATTTTAATATCTTCAACAAGTTGAGTATTGATGGGATAATAAGTGCCGTAGAGAATGTGCGCCGTTTTAATTCTTGTAATGTAAATATCCAATTCGGCAACGGTATGACAACCGAGATGTAATCCGTCAACTTTTAGTTTCTTGGATTGCGGATTGATACTTTTGACGGCAAGCCAATATTTCGTGAGACCGCCGGTTTGATTTTTATACTCAACGGACAACCACTTTCCTTCATGAACCGCCCGAAAAATTGCATGGGAAATAGGTGTCATCTCCATTGCCATAACAATGTCCCCCTATGTGTTTTCCGCATAGACAGCCAATTATATTAAAGGGAACTTCCAATATATTAAAGGGAACTTCCAATAACATATTTGTAACTATTCAGTAGCCGCCCCGAAGGGGCAATAAGCAATAGCGTAGGGCAACGCCCTACGAAAATATTCCCA
>JAIROD010000195.1 GCA_031257725.1 Planctomycetaceae bacterium
CAACTTTTCTCTGAAAGGTTGCCTACCAAAAAATAGGACATTAAAAGGTAGGCAACCTTTCGCCGAAGGGTTTTCACCCACGGTTGCGTCGGCGATAGCCGACTTGCCCCTGTTTCCCGCCGGCAATCAGTTTCCAAACCAGTCAGAAACATAAATTATCCAATCGAATCTGATTCACAGTTGCCTATCGGCAACGCTTTCGGCGAAAGGTTGCTTACCATCGAATGACCAATCTACTGAATAATGGGAGCGTTTGGCGTTTTGGGGCTGATGTTCTCCTCACTCCCGTTAGAGGTTGCCGATCAATCCTTCGCCCTGAAAGGGCAATACATACCAGCCCGCCGCAACGCGGCGGGTAACGGTAACACGCCATCAACGCCCTGAAAGGGCAGCCTATTTAGTTAATTGTTGATAGTCATAGTTAATAGTTATACTGTCAACGGTTAGAAATGGGTCGTTTTAGGAACGCAGTCGTCCCGACTGCATAGAACGACGGAACGTTATTTTATGGTTGCAGGCGAGACGCCCGCGTTCCTAGAAAAGACCCTTTTGTTGCCGTTTATAGTATAATAGACATTCAGTTAGCGAAAAGGTCTATTAACGATATTTTGCCCTTACAGGGCGTTGATCTCTTGGGGAATTGAACCCGCCGCAACGCGGCGGGCTAGCCTATATTGCCCTTTCAGGGCGGAGAAACATTACTGAATTTATGTAAAAAATAGACAGTTACAGTATCGTCCTATACGTCCCTAGTGTCCTTTCAAAAACATCTAAGAATTGGAGGTAATCCCCCAATGACCGTCGTTTTGAATTCAGAGAACATTCATGTTCAAATTCCCCCTCGTTCACCGGAGTTTCAGAGAACGGACAAAGAGCGTTTTACTATTCTTTGTCCGCAGATGGCGCCGATTCATTTTGCGTTGTGTAGTGGTATTTTTCGTCAATGTGGTTACAACGTTGTTGTTTTGCCGACCATCAACCGAGAGACCATTGAAGAAGGATTGCGTTATGTCAACAATGATGTTTGTTATCCGGCGATCATTGTTGTCGGACAATTGATTCAGGCGTTGAAGTCTGGGCGATATGATCCGGCGCGCACGGCACTCCTTATTTCACAAACTTGTGGAGGTTGCCGATCAACCAATTATGCGACATTCCTCAAGATTGCCGTGAACAAGGCGGGTTTTCCTGATGTTCCGGTGATTCCGTTTCAGGTGAACTTTACTAACGACAATAATAAGGGGTTGTTTCTTCCGCTGTTTGCGTTGAAAAAACTTTTCCTTGCATTTCTTTACGGTGATTTGCTGATGAATCTTGCGAACCGTTGCCGTCCGTATGAAAAGAATCGCGGAGAGGTTGATGTTCTTGTGCAAGTGTGGGTTGAGAAGTTGCAAACGGAAATCATGACAAACAAATACGGCAATGTTAGTAAAACTGCTTCGGTCATAGTGAATGATTTCGATGCTCTGGACCTGCAAACGGAGTGTAAGCCGAAGGTTGGCATTGTTGGCGAGATTCTGGTGAAGTATCACCCCGGCGCAAACAACAATCTTGTTTCGCTTATTGAGCAGGAAGGCGGTGAGGCGGTTGTTCCTAATATTTTGGATTTTGCTTTGTATTGTCTGACTTCGGGCGATCATTGCAAACGTTTTGCTCCTGTCTCATTCCTATCAATGTTGAAGAGCAGGATTGCCGTTTGGTTTATTGAACGGCAACGGGATAAAGTGCGTAAGGTGTTGCGTCAACATAAACGTTTTTCTTCTTTCGGCAACATTCATCATCTTGCAGAGCAAGCAAAACGTTTTGTGAGTATTTGCAATCAGACGGGCGAGGGGTGGTTATTAACGGGCGAGATGGCGGAGTTGCTGGAGGAGGAAACGCTGAATATCATTTGCGTTCAACCGTTTGGCTGTTTGCCGAACCACATAACGGGCAAAGGAGTGATGAAAGAGTTACGTTCTCATTATTGCGGGGCAAACATATCAACTTTAGATTACGATCCCGGTGCAACAGAGGTCAATCAGTTGAACCGTATTAAGTTGCTCATGGCAACTGCATTACGACGAAACAGCTTTAACGGAAAATCAACGAACAAATAAAAAGAGAGCATCTCTAATAATTCAGTTTTTTATTTTCAACCCATTAATTAATTAATTAATAAATTAATAGTTAATAGTTAACGACGGGGTTTACCCCGTGTTTGAGGGTTAAGTCAAACAACGCGGGGCAAGCCCACGCCGTTAACTTTTGGTAAATTCTGAATGATGAGAGATTCCCATAGATAGTTAACGACGGGGTTTACCCCGTGTTTGGGGGTTAAGTCGAACAACGCGGGGCAAGCCCATGCCGTTAACGTTCGGTAAAATTCTGAATTATTGAGAATCGGAAGGTTGATTGAGTTCGTTTGCCGGCGACGAAGGTTTTCCGGCGGAAAGAACAACCTGACTCGGTCGAACAACACGGTCAAATAACCGAAAACCCGTTTGCACTTCTTCAATCACCGTATTAACCGGATATTCTTCATTGGGAATTTGCGCAACAGAAGCGTGAAAGTTCGGATCAAACGCATTATATTTTGCGCCGATTTTTTCGCAATGGAATCGGGTTAGAACGTCAAGAAATTGTTGATACACCAACTGGACTCCTTCAACAAGCGATTCAAGATGATGCGTTTTATCGACCGCCTCCAACGCACGACCAATATTATCCCACACCGGAAGCAATTCCCGCATTAAATCAAGATTGGCGTATTTCCGTTCTTCAGCGGTTTGCCGATTTGTTCGCGCACGAAAATTTTCCAAATCAGCCAACGCGCGAAGTGATCGATTCTTCGCCTCGTCCAGATCAATACGAAGTTGTTCCAACTCGGAAAGCGGTTCACTCTCGTGTTGGGCTTCACTTGTTGTCTTTTCAAAATCACCGGCTAAATCAACCGGATCACTGACTAAATCGATATGTTCATCCGTCATAGTCATTTTTTAATCTTTCTTTTCGCTGTTATCTTTTTTTTCGGTGAAAAATTCTGAAACAAAATCACCGAGTTTACTGAAAAAATTCTTGCGTTCCGGCAAAAGGTGTTCGCCTTCCATGTCCGCAAGTTTACGAAGCAATTCCTTATATTCCGGTTTTAGTTTTCGCGGAACTTCAATATAGACCTGAATCAGCAAGTCGCCGGCAATATTCCGACGCGGCACCGGCATTCCGCGACCGCGTAACGTAATCACATCATTGTTTTGCGTGCCGGACGGAATCGATATTTTTTCAGGACCGTCCAATGTCGGCACTTCGATTTCCGCACCCAAAGCCGCTTGAGCATATCCAATGGGAACGCGACAAATCAAATGTTGTCCGTCACGCTGGAACAACGGATGCGGCTTGACTGTTACGAAAACGTAACAATCTCCCGGCGGTCCGCCTTCAGGACTCTTTTCGCCTTCACCCTGTAATCGTAACCGTGTTCCGGTATCCACTCCGGCGGGGATTTTGATTTCCCGTTCAACAGTACGCGGAATTAAACCGCTTCCCCGACAATCGGAACATGGATCGGTAATAATCGAACCGGCTCCGCGACATCGGGGACAAGTTGTTTGAATGGAAAAGAATCCGGTTGATTGGGTGATTCGTCCTTGTCCGCCGCAATAAGGACAACGTTCTGGAACTTTGCCCGGTTTGGAACCGCTGCCGTTACAGGTCGGACAAGTTTCATGTCGTCGAAACGTAATTTCCTTAGTAACACCGCGTGCCGCCTCATGAAGATCAATCGTTAAATCGCAACGAATATCATTACCCGCCGCCGCTTGCCGTCCGCGTCCTCCACGACCGCCGCCGAAAAATTGTCCGAAAATGGAATCGCCGAACAAATCACCGAATGCGCCGAAAATATCGTTTACGTCACGGAATTGCGAACCGCCGCCATTCGCATCAAGTCCCGCATGTCCATATTGATCGTAAATCGCACGCTTTTCGTCATTACTAAGAACTTCATAAGCCGCAGCACAAAGTTTAAATTGTTCTACGGCTTGAGCATCGCCCGGATTACGATCTGGATGATACTTCATTGCCAGCTTGCGGTATGCACTGGAAATCGCATCTTTATTCGCGTTTCTTGAAACTCCAAGAACTTCGTAATAATCGGGTTTAGACATAGATTTTTATACTAATGATGTAACTGTATAAATATTTTGTAATTATTTAGTAGATTGGTCATTCGATGGTAGGCGACCTTTCGCCGAAAGGTTGCCTACCTGATGAGTATTTCCTGATAATACATTCTACTGAATAGATACAATTTCTTTAAAAGCCGCTTTGCTCATTTTATCAATTTCCTATTTTAAAGGAACGTTAATTCCATTGATTATCTTAAATGGCTGCTAATCCATTGAGAAACTTCGTCTCCCAGTTCTATCCATGCTGCAGGCGCCTGTACTGTACCAACAAATAATTTATCATTATTGTCGAGAAACGAAGTTAATTTATCTCTTACCTGAGTTGCAGTTTCTTCTGTTTCTACAATATAAGCAGAACCGCCAAGTCTTGCCCAAGAGGAAAATGAACGTATTTTTTTCAGGAGGTTTTCGTAATTTTGTCCCGGATTGATTAAATCGTATGATATGATGTATGTATTCATCATTTTTTATTTTATTAT
>JAIROD010000219.1 GCA_031257725.1 Planctomycetaceae bacterium
GGGGGTACCCCGTGTTTGGGGGCTAAGTCGAACAACGCGGGGCAAGCCCACGCCGTTAACTTTCGGTAAATTCTGAATGATGAGAGATTTCCAAATAAAAACAATCTGTGAAAATCTGCGAAAATCTGTGGATGATTCTTTTCGTGTGTTATGTCGATTCTGTGGTTAATTGGTTAATTAAAATAGACAGTTACAATATTGTTGCCCCCTGCGGAACTATTGTTCTGTTGTATTGATCATTGGAAAGGTTTCGGCTAATTGTAACTTTGGTACGCCGCCAAGTTGTCCGTGTAAATAACTTGTACGGATTGATTTATCCCGAAAGGATCGCCAATTTTCCAATTCGAATGAAACGAGCATTTGTTTGTTTTTATTAAAAAAATAGTATGAAACACTGACATTTTTTGAATTATTTTGAATTATATCGTCTAAAAGGAGTTTGTTCAAGAGCAATTTTCGTATGATCCGGTTCTTTTTTGATAACAGTCCGCGAATCGTAACTGTCAATTTTGTTTTAATTTTTTGTAACTATTCAGTGTATTGTTGGTCTAGTTATTGTAGCAGCCGTTTTTAAACATCTGCCATCGGGTCAACCCCTTTAGGGGTTGTTAGTTGTAATAAATCAATCACAAAATGTAAAACCTCCAATCGAGTGAATAGATACAATTTTTTTAACACGAAATACACGAAACACACGAAATTTCACGAAAAGGATTTTATGTAATTTTTAGTGTGTTTCGTGTTTAAAATAGACAGTTACCGTTTCCAATTGGGATTATTGAATCGGGCGTTCACAATTTCTGAAACACCGCGTAATAGATCACAAATTTTTTTCGGTTTGAGCAGTGTACCGTTGAAAAAGACCGGCGGGGATTTTTTTGTTTGTTCTGTTTTGCCAAACGGTCTAAACGCCGACGAATCGACCGCCAATGCCAATCGCCCCGAATCAGCGGTTCCTTCCTGTTGCGGATAAAATTCCGATGGAAAATGATAACAATAAGTGTGTTCAACTACTGTTGACAACATCGTCATTGAAGGTGTTTTTTAAATTAAAACATCAAGTTTGGAAAAAGATACGATAAAAAATTATAACGACTCCCAATGAAATGGGAAGTAAGCAGGCATCTTTAATAATTCCGGATTTACCGAACGTTAACGGCGTGGGCTTGCCCCGCGCTACTGAACGAAAGTTTTGGGATCGGTAATTTCAATAGTTACTGAACCGCCGTTTTCGGGAACAGTAATTTTGATGGGAGTCGTTTTGATGTTGCCCCATTCTTGGGGAACCGGATGCGGCATTGCTGCAATTTCAGCTTCAATTTTTTTACGATAAGCAATCATTTCATCACTACTCATTTTATCCAATTCGTTATCAGAAATTGTGGACGGCGGCGTTGGAGTATGAGTAATCACTGCATTGTAAGTTCCCGAAGTCGATCCCGATTGGGAAAAAACATTCATAACAGTTTCCATTTTTGCAACGCCGTTGGAATCGGTATTGCCCCTAACAAGATATGGAGAATTACCGCCCGTCAGAATTAACGATACAGTAACTCCTTGAAGCGGAGAACCGTTGTGAGTTAGTTTCACCTCAAAGGAAACCAATTTTGCGGGAAAACCGTCGGGAAGTTTCTGGCGGCAACCGGTTTGAATTGCAAAAACAAATAGAAACATTACTGCAACAATATCATTTTTATTGAGTTTCATAAATACTAAAATCCTTATTTTATACTTTTGTGTTAAAAAAATAGAAATGAGAGTGGAAAGTCGATCGAGTTGCAAGCGAATTACAAATTTTGTTGTAAAATTTCCGCTTGCGACATTCTCCACTCTCCACTATTATTCACGGCGTACCTGATTCACTGCCGTTTACAGAACCTAATGCGCCCCAAATTCCCCAACGCGAAATTCCGCCGCCGGTTTCGATATGCGGGAGAATTTCCGTTGCATCAGAATAACCGGCAGTGATAGCATTTATTGTTTCTGAAATAAAGTGAACGGAGCCGTCGCCGTAACACCCGTTAACACCGCCGGAATGATTACTGGACGGAGTATTGAGTGTCAGATGAAAGCCGTAGTCATCCCCTACACATGAATTTGTATTGGGAGGCAAGACCGTGGAAAGACCGTTGACACTGGTATCACCGTTAATCCATTGTAATCCGGGAGTGTTCCAAGCCCATGAGCCCGCATTGATACACTGAAGGCGTGTTGCTGCCAGATTATCAAATTTCCAGGTACTACCAAGGTAAAAAACTCTTTTTTTGGGCGATAAGTTCTTACTAATAGATCCGCGTTCATCTTCATCAACACCAACACGTTCGGAAAAGGCAATGGTATTGGACAAACCATCAGTGATTGCCGCAAAATTTTTGAAAGAAAAGTTAGACCCGAAAAATCCGCGCGGGCAGTGTGATACACCGCCAAATCCATGTTCGTTGCTGCTTTTGTTGGTAACACTGCCCCAACTATGATTTCCGGAATTAGTAACAACATCTCCATACATAATATGGTAATTGTTACGACCTACATTATCACAACCACTGATAGGAATATGACCGCTACTGGATGGACAAAGAAAAACCGGAAAGCTAACTCCGGTAACGCTGACAGGATGATTTAGGTAGTTCTCTGCATCAGGGGTATTCAACATCAAATCGAAAACACTCGGCATTTCAATAAACGGAGTCATCATGAGCAACGCACTGAACTTGTATATTCTCCCGCCTGCAATAGCGGTAGCAGACCGGTTTGGCAGTGTTGCCTTACCGGAAGGCAAGGAGTCGTGGGCATCGTGATAATTGTGTATTGCCATACCTAATTGTTTTAACTTGTTTGTACACTGCATTCTCCGCGCCGCTTCTCGCGCGGCTTGAACGGCTGGCAACAGAAGTGCGATTAATACGCCGATAATCGCAATCACCACAAGAAGTTCGACCAATGTAAAGCCGAACCGTGAAGAGCCAAAAAGAGTTGAGAATTTTTCGGAAAAAACGTTGGAAAACCAACTTTTTCCGCTCCCCATTTTTAACTTTCCTCTACATACTGCCCCCCCCCCCCCTGTCTTGCCCATTTTAACATTTGACATTTTTCAAAGAAAAACACCAAAATCCCAACCAACCACATCATTACATTTTTCATTGTCAATCTCCTTATTTTATAAGGTTTCATTGAAATAACCGCGAAACATTGCCGAAAAACAAC
>JAIROD010000855.1 GCA_031257725.1 Planctomycetaceae bacterium
ACAAAATTTAGTTTAATTAATTTGTTTGGACGTAAAATTGGTAACAAAGCGTTTACGCTTGTGGAACTTCTGGTAGTCATTGCGATTATCGGTCTGCTGATCGGTTTATTGCTTCCGGCGGTTCAAGCGGCACGCGAGACCGCACGGCGGATGCATTGTTCAAACAACATGCGTCAGCTAGGAATTGGCGTTCACAATTACCATGATGTTTACCAAGCAATGCCTGCCGGATTTACACGGCAAGGTTTTCTTTGGAGCGGAGCGATTTTGCCGTACATCGAACAACAAAGCCTGTTTAGCACGCTTGTTTTCGATTGGAACGACGAAACAAAAGGCGGCTTTCGGCATAACACGTCGGGAAGTGTTATTGCGAGTGCGAGTGATACTCCAATCGCGAATGTCAAAGCATGTATGACGTTTATTCCAACTTATTTCTGTCCGACATGTCCCATCGAACGGAATTTACGCCGTTCGTACAATAATATCTGGAACCGTGCGGTTTCCTGTTATCGCGGGAATGCCGGCAGTAATATTGGAAACGATAATGTGCGTACACTCTGGACCGGAGCTCATTATACTACGGATGGAGTTGTTACACCGACATCTGATATGGTTTCGCTTTCCGGTTGCCAAGGACCGAGAAAAACCGCCGCACCATGGACTTCGGGTAATCCTAACGGTCCTTTTTTCGGGGAACACTGGCTCAATTTCGCTGCAATTACTGACGGTTTGTCCAACACCGTTCTTGTCGGTGAATCAGCACCTGATCCTGATTTTACTAAAGATAGTCAAGGAATGGATATGTTTGCTATCGGCGGTAATCAATGGTGGAACTGGAATCCCAATGATCCCAATACGGTTGATACTCCAACAGAATTTTCAGAAGGTTTGGGAAGTGGTTTGATTCGACTTAACGCTTATTTTTTAACTCCAAGTATTCATGGAACATTTATAGAAGTGGCGTTTGGCAGTTATCATCCCAATGGAGCCAATTTTACTTTGGGTGACGGTTCCGTTCGATATGTTCCCAATACGATCAACTATCATGTTTATCGTGCCGTACATTCTCGTAACGGAAGCGAAACAGATTCATTTTAAGTAATTTTCATGCAAATAAACTAACAGCAGATGATATTTTACCGAAACAATTTATCGGCTGTTGGTTTATTATTGCAAATTGTTACAAAATATTTTCATTACAAATATTTTTCATCACTTTTAATAATTTCAATATGATGCGATACTTTTTATTTAAAAACTTGTTTATCCTGTCGTTTGTTTTGGCAGCCGGATGTTCGCAAAATCATCATTCGATGATTGATTACAGCGGCGTCGATCTTGTTCATGGCAGCGGTCGTATTACACTGGACGGGCAACCTTTACCTTATGCTCAAGTTTTTTTCGAAGATATCGAAAACGCAACAATAGCATTTGGTTTAACTGATAAAGACGGCAGGTACACCTTAATGTTCAATTCGGTAAAAGAAGGTGTCGAAGCCGGAAACAAACGGATTCAAATTTGGACTGCCCGCGGCGGTATTGAATTTCGCGACAAAATTCCGAAGGAGAATCTCGGACACGGTAAAGAACGTGTTCCCAATAAGTATAATCGTAAAACCGAATTATTGCGTACCGTTCTTTCTTCAAAAGAACAACGGAAACAAATATTTGATTTTGAATTAGAGTCGAAAGGTCAGATTAGTAACGATATTATTCCTGTTGAATAATATTTTGTAACTATTCTGACAATATGGGAATTTGTTCTTTACACAATTTATGAGAGATAGGTAATATTTTGCCGAAAAACTATTACCTATCAACACATCGGCGAAAGTAACTGTCTATTTTATTTTAACCTTTTTAACGCGAAAATTTCGCGAAAGAGAATAAAAGAGTGGTAATATTTCAGTGGAATTTGCCCCAATGTATGGTAATCGTTTCAACAAACCTTATTTCCAACCTGATTTTCCAAACAAAACAACCTTAGTAGCAACGATTCCTACTCAACAATAGACCTTATTACCTTATTTTGATATTGTATGATCTCACTTGTTTGTATTTTTATATTATTATTTTTTGAGAAAATGGAATAAGGTAATAAGGTTATGTGTTGTTTTGCCTTGTTGCTACTAAGGTTGTTTTGTTAGAAAATAAGGTTGAAAATAAAGTTGAAACAATAACAATATGTTTTCGCAAATTCGATTGAAATATTGCAAAGTGTGTGAATATTATTTTTTTCGCAACCTTTCGCGTTTTTTTTGTGTTTCGCGTTTAAAATAGACATTTATGAAAACAAAACGTATTGTAATACCAATTACTATTGTCAATCTGATTCAACCTTGTCTATCGGTGAGCGATGTTTCGGTGAAACATCGCCTACCAGATGATTACCTTTTGGAGTAGAATTGAGATATTACAAATATTCAATTCATGAACATTTTGAAACTTTTACTTTAAGTAAGAACTTTAACTAGGAAAGGGTTTTACCAATGACCAAAACAATTAAATTATTGAACAATGATTATGTTAAACTGATTTGGAACGCGGCGGTTATTTTGGGAGCGATAATTCTTTTATCGTCT
>JAIROD010000256.1 GCA_031257725.1 Planctomycetaceae bacterium
GCATATTCGGACAACAACGTAATTTCATTATCACGAGCCTTAATTCTCAACCACAAAGACAAACTTCGTTCAATTTCTTCCGGCATTCCATGTTTTATTAACGTCCAATCTATGCGAATAACAGGATATTTTTTGTTCCAATCCCATTTGTCATAGACATAAAGTCCTTCAAATAATTCTTTACGTCCGCTAAACAACGCATCAAGCGTACTCAACGTCAACGACTTCCCAAAACGACGCGGACGCGAAAGAAAATAAACTTTCCCCATCGTCGCAATCCGGTAAAGATACTCTGTTTTGTCCACATACAAGTAATTCTCGTTGCGGATTTCTTCGAAGGTTTGGATTCCAATCGGTAATTTTTTCATTTTAGTATCAAATTAAAATTAATTGTTCATGGTTATCGTTTCCATTCGGCAACCGATTTCTTTGCCTGAAAAAGCAATCGATAAAATGCTTCCCGAACTTCGAGATTAGGCGGTTCAAGTTGATAAGTTGGTCTGTTTTCTTCACGGGTGATGGCTTGGGGCGTCAAATAACCGGTTTGAAACAATACCGGAATCGTTTAGTGGAACTTTCCAAATTTCAAACGGTGTGAGAACATCAATGATCGAAATATTGTTTTATAAAATCTCTCGAAAATAAGTTTTCTATATTGCTAATTTACGGACATCGCGGGTAGCAACAGCAACAACATCACGGTTTTCGGTTGTTTGGGCAGGTTTATCATTAAGGACATTATAATGTATCTATATTGTTTTATTTCATTGATTGTTTCCTTTGGGGATAGTATAGTTGAAAGATGATTTTTCATATTATAATATTTTACATTTCCAATCATAGTTCAGACAATCAAAATTTGATTTTCTAAAAAAAATTGCCTAAAATTTTGATTATCCGTCCCATTCGTCTCTATTGTCCCTATCATCCCTAATTTCTGTGTAGGGATATTTAGGGATATTAGGGACTGACAATAAACTGCCAGACGATGAACAGGTAAGAAAAAAATAAAATTTTTTTGATGTTTTGTGATTTTCCTGTTGCATTGAACCGGATCTTTTTGTTAGAATAGATGCCTTAACTCAATAACGGGATGTTTACCGTTTTTTCAAAGTAAAAGTATTCTCCAATTTTTCAGGAAACAGATTTTCTATGACTTACGACCAATTTCGCCGACCATTCTTTGGTCTATTTTTTTCGTGCTTCCTTTTTCTTACGGCTTGCCAAAAAGAAATTTCCGGTCAACCGCTTGTTCCGCCCAATACCGTGAATGAGACAGTTTCGGTGTCGGAAACCGGTGAGCTGTTGCCGTTGGTTCCCGGTATTCGTGAGCGGACGGTAGCCCAGTATTACATCCACCTTCTGGAGCAAAACCACATCTCACAACGAAAACTGGATGCCAATATCTCAAAAGAAGCCCTTCGGCTTTATATCAAATCGCTTGACCCGCTTAAACTCTATTTTTATCAGTCGGATATCGACAAATTCCGAGCCGAATACGAAACAACGTTGTGCGATTTGGCAAAACAACGCAATATCAAACCGGCATTCGAAATTTACAACTGTTATCTTGACCGAATTAAGGAACGGGTTGACATGATTCTGAACATCCTCGACACTCCGCAGGATTTTACGCTGGAGGAGGAAATTGTTCGTGATAAATCGAAAGATTTCGCGATTGATGAAAAGGTTCTTACGGAAAAAGGACTTCAACTTTGGCCCAAAACTCCGGAAGAAGCCTATGACCGATGGCGCAAGCGAATCAAAAGCGATATTCTTGTTCTGAAATCCGAAGCCAAAGATCAGGAAAAAGAACGCCAAAAAGCAATCGCCGAAAATAAAGAACCTAAAAAGGCGGAACAACGTGATCCGATTGAACGGTTGCAAAAACGTTATACGAGTTTCCGCAAGCGGATGTTGCTCGAAAACCATATCGCCAACGGTAAAATTCTTGACGATATTAAGAAAGCGGCTAACGATGATGTGATGGAGGCGTATCTTTCCGCGATTTCCGGCGCACTCGATCCGCATACCTCTTATATGTCGCCGAAAACTCTCGAAGATTTCAACAATATGATGCGGAAAGCGTTAGAAGGAATCGGGGCAACACTGACTTCGGAAGACGGTTATACTGTTGTCAAAAAACTCGTCAAAGGCGGTCCGGCTGACAAAGCGGGTGAACTCAAAGAAAACGACAAAATTACCGGTGTCGGACAAGGAAAAGACGGAAAAATTGAAGATGTGGTCGATTCGAAACTTACCGATGTTGTCAAATTAATTCGGGGTTCTAAAGGAACAATTGTTCGCTTGGAACTCACTCCGGCAGACGGAACCGCTACAAAAGTTATTGAAATTGTTCGGGATAAAGTGAATCTCGACGATCAGGCGGCACAAAGAGAAATTTTCGAGGTTGGTCGGAAAACCGAAGGAACGCCTTACAAAATCGGCGTTATCGAACTTCCCGATTTTTATCTCGATATGGACGCTTTTCGGCGCGGTGATCGCGATGCCCGAAGCACTACGGCGGATGTCAAAAAATTTCTCGAAGAGTTTGTAGAAAAAGAGGTTGATCTTGTTGTTCTCGATCTGAAATCCAACGGCGGCGGTTCACTTCAAGAAGCCATTGCGTTGACCGGATTGTTTATTGAGTCGGGAAATGTTGTGCAGACCAAAGATGAAACCGGAAGCCGACCACAGCAACGCGATGATTTTGACCCGAACTGCGATTGGACAGGTCCTTTGGTGGTTGTTACAAGTAAACTCAGTGCGAGTGCCAGTGAAATCTTTGCCGGAGCGATCAAAGATTACAAACGTGGTTTGATTGTCGGCGATTCACGAACTCACGGCAAGGGAACGGTTCAACAAATGCGCGATCTGAGCGAGTTGCTCTTCAACAGCAACAATCTTGATCTCGGTGCCATCAAAATTACCATTCAAGGTTTTTATCGACCCAGCGGTGTTTCACCGCAACGAGAAGGTGTTGCCGCTGACGTGATGATCCCGTCCTACACCGATGTTCTTGAAGATATTTGCGAATCAGACCTTGATAATGCGTTGATGTTGAATAAAGTTTCGCAAGCCAAAAATTTTCAAATCAAAACTCCTTATGTTACACCGCCGATAAGTGAGGAACTCCAAAAGTATTCTGATGAACGTGTTTTGAATAACGAAGAGTTCCAAAAACGGCAAAAAGAAATTGCCGGTTACAAGGAAATCCGTTCCCGAAAAGCAACCACCTTGAACGAAGCAAAATTTTTCGAAGAACAGGAACGTCTCAATGCCGGAAAAAGTGAAAAGGAAGAGATTGAAAATTTACTCGAATCCGAAGGTAAAATTAAGCGAAATTATTATCTTGACGAAGTGTTGGCGATTAGCGTTGACTATCTTGAGACACTTCAGAAAAATAAGATCACCTTCCCAAAAGAACGAACCGTTGTTCAAAAATCATCCCCATTTAACATCCTGTTCGGACGTTAAGTAATTTGTATCTATTCAGTAGTGTATTGTGTATTAGTAACTATTCAGTGATCCTATTATTTATCATCAGGTCAATAATCAAAAGGTAGGCAACCTTTCGCCGAAAGGTTGCGCCGGTTGGTTTGTTATGGTGTTGTACGCTGTTGGTCTTTAATTTCCAGCCGTCAACAGGGACAAGTCGGCGAGTACACCGACGCAACCGCCCGGCGGTCGGTTGCCTACCACGACTGAATAGTTACAAACAATTTTTATAAAATGTTTATAATTTCAAGTTATTTGATTACAAACAAACCGAGTCCAATTAACAGGAAAACGATACCGATTATTTGTGTAGTGGAAATTCGTTCACCGAATAAAA
>JAIROD010000335.1 GCA_031257725.1 Planctomycetaceae bacterium
CACCAGAAGACCAACAACAACCGCCGGAAGCGTACCGATAATCAAAAGCGGAATTAACCGAAAATCTTTTTTGAACAAATCAATAATACGTTGCCGGAAAACAATCAGAACAGCAATCAGTGTTCCGAGATGTAACAAGATTTCCAGTTTAATAAAATCCGTTTCACTTCCCGTCAACGGTTGACCGAACCGTTTGAACAGATGATCGGTAACCGCCAGATGCCCCGATGAACTAATCGGCAAAAATTCACCAATCCCCTGAACAATAGAAATAATCAAAATTTCAAGCAACTCAATCAATGGTTATCGGGATAAAATCCCGCCTCGTTTCATTGTTTAATACTGTAACAGAACAAATGTATTGTCTATTTTATTAAGTTAACGGTCTTATTAAGTTAACGGTGCGGGCTTGTCCCGCGTTGTTGGATTTTATACATAAAACGCCGGGTAAACCGCGTCGCTAACTAAAAAAACGTAACGCCTTGTGTTTTCTACAAATAATTGGTAATATATCAGTGGAATTTTTCGGAGATTGAAGTTTATTTGTAACTATTCAGTCGCGGTAGGCAACCGACCGCCGGGCGGTTTTAAACAATACGGTGTACTCGCCGACTTGTCCCTGTTGATGGCTGGAAATTAAAGACCAACAGCGTACAACACAATAACAAACCAACCGGCGCAACCTTTCGGCGAAAGGTTGCCTACCTTCCTCGACTGATTAGTTACGTTTATTTTTGACCACCCCTGCCCCCTCCGAAGGAGGGGAATAATTCCCCTCCTTCGGAGGGGCTAGGGGTGGTCATTCGGAGGAAACGACTGACTAGTTAAAAAAAAATATTCCACTGATATATTACAATAATTGTGAAAATTCTACTGAATAATGACAACAAAATAAAAAGGGAACCATTTTACCATTGAAACAGATTAATTTTTCTGATTATCCCATAAAAGTTTTTGTTGTCCGGTTTGTTTTAGTTTCCAGCAATCGCCGCCGACATGTTCCGCAATATCTTCAAGTACACTTAATATCGTTTGACGTTCCGGTGTCATACCATTTTTCAAGAGAGGCATAATATGCAAAACAATATCGTCAAAATGTACTTTTTTACTTTCTCTTTCCATACGGCGTAAATAACTTATCAAATAAAATTGAATACGGAGACTAATGTCAATTTGCGAATGGAATTTTGTATTTTTCGGCAAACTGTATGTTTCCGTCTTTTTATTGTATTCAAAATGCTTGCGAAGCAACGGTGCAATATCCGAATATTCCTTTTTCAACAAATCAAGAAATCCTAATTCCAGTCCTTTGAGAATCAATTCATCATTGATTTGTTCCAATGTTGCGCCGTTATTTTTTGCGATAATTCCTTCAATCGTCTGAATCACAATCTCACTAATATCCATACCAAGATTGGCTTGTAACACCGCTTTAGGACTGCGAACCTTGCGAAAATTTATTATTAGTTGTCCCGACAAAACCGTAAACGGATTTTGTGCCTTCTTAAAACTGCTATGCCCGTTCTTTTGCGGAACCGCACCAACATATTCGAAACCACAACTCTCCGCCGTATTGATAATCAAATGCCAAAATTCAGGGTCTTTATGTGCAAAAACAAACGAAAGCCAACGGTCAAATTTCAAAACACGGTACATCTCCCTGATACTTTGAGCAATCAGCGCATTGTATTCTTTCTTGGATTTTTCATGTTCGCCGCCTTCAATCGCTTCCAACACATAATCTTTTTTCGTAACTTTCAGATTGAGCCACGCAATCCACATAGTCGAAAGATCAAGATAAGGTATTTTCTTTCCATACGGCGGATCGGTATAAATGTAATCGACACTTTCATTTTGCAAAAAAGATAAATCTGTTGCGCTTCCTTTGATAATTTTCGCATCTGAAATAGTTTTTTCATTGATTTTATACATTATTTCCTTCTTGCCGTTAAACACTCGTTTGAATTTACTCTCAAAAACGTCGATTGTTTCTCTTACGGCAGGTTCGGGAGCAATACGATAACGATAATACATCACGAAATTAACTCCGCCGCCTCGCGGCATCTCGTGATAAGTCCGGTTGATAACGCCAACCGTATTGTAAAACGCCAGCAACAACGAACTGCGGCAATTCTTGTTTTTTTGTTTTTGAATGATCGACTTTAACAAGGCAAGTTGCGCCCGTTGTTTGTCCGTAAATAGTTGGTGAACCGTCGAAACATCCGATCCTTTGGGCAACGGTAGATTTTGCGGATTCTGATATTTTTTCAGAATATTTTGAATTTCATTTTTCGTTTTCGGTTCAAGTTTCAGATATTCTTCTTTGACCGTTTCAAAAGCCGACAACAAATCATCCGGTTTCACCGGTGCTGTCAGTGATTGAACAATGAAAATCGCCATTGGATTCAGATCGACATTGATTGCCTTGCGGTCATTCATCAAGGCTTCGATCATCGTAACACCGCTTCCGCCAAAAGGATCAAGAACAACATCGCCCGGCTTACTGAAATTTTTGATATAGGCTTCGACAACATTCCACGTCTGCCGTGTAAAATAAGCGTTACAACCGAAATGCCGTTTCACCAGTTGTTTTTTGACCGGTATTTCTTCAAGCAATGGACGATCGGAATAATCAAATTGTTCGGCAGTAACAAATCGCGGTTTTTCGTAATGAACTATTTTACCGTTCTGAAAACTTAACGGTGAAAGATACCGGATTAACTTTTGCCAATATTGTTCTAATTCCTCCATACGGAAAAAAAGGATCGGCGTATCATTATCATTTGTACGGAAAATCGCCCATTCGAGACCGTTACAAAGGACAAAATAATTGCAACGGATTTCCGGGTGAACGGCATAACTGTAAACTTGTTCGACATGGTCGCCGCAATCAATTTTTTGGTTAGGGGCTTTGGCGTCCAACACCCAAGCGTAATTGTTTCCAATTTTGAGTAAATAATCAGGAATAAGATTGATTTTTCGTTTCCGGCTTCCGATTTTCAAAAAGGGATGTTGCAATGTTTTACTGCGAACGATATTTTCCGGCGCATAACCAAGCTTTTTGAGAATCGGCAAAATGATTTCTTCCCGCACACTATCTTCCTTGAAATCAGGATTGTCGGCGATAGTTGTGAAGTCGAGATTACCGAATAACAAAGAAAAGGAAGATGTCATAAAATTTTATTTGTGGGAAATAAGCAGTAGGAACAAAAAACGTAATTGTCTATTTTGTTTTAACCTTTTTTAACACGAAACACACGAAAAATACAAAAAAGATTTCTGTTGTCCTTTTCGTATAATTTCTGTTGTCCTTTTTATAATTTTTGTGTGTTTCGTGAAATTTAGTGTGTTTCGTGTTTAAAATAAACAGTTACTAAAAAGATCATTTGCCCCCCAAATGCCCCAAAACAAAAATGTCCTAAAACAAATTTTGTAATGATTTATCTCATTGTGGCGAAAGAATGACAATTACCATGTACCGTCATCCACAAACGGAAAACGCTCTCATCCATTATTACGTTACCTCCTATTGATGTCGAAAAAAATAAAAATATAATAGGCTGAGTTCGCCGTCGCCGGTTCGGTATCTACTAACCGGCGACGGCGATTCACAGGAAATTCCTACGGAGTGTAGGGATATGTTTTTTCAAAACCATTCATTTCAGCAACCTATTTAGGAGATTTTTTATGACAAAATCAACACGGCGACAATTTATTCAGTCAACAGCGGGAATGACTGCAGCAACAATAGCCGCTCCATACATTATCGCTCAGGAATCCAACGGCGCAAATGATCGAATCGGTATCGGATTCATCGGAACCGGAGGTC
>JAIROD010000407.1 GCA_031257725.1 Planctomycetaceae bacterium
GATTCCAATTTTTACCAACATGTTCGTCCCTAACGGGACGAACATTTTTAATCGGCCTCGTTTGCTACCAATAGGTTGTCCCTAGCGGGACAGAAATACCAATACTCATCGTAATCAAATGATCCACCAAAAATATGAAATAATCAGTCATTTTTTATTTGAAATACAAACTGTACTTTCCAAAAAATATTCATCTCAATTTCCTTGTTTTTCAAGACTTTATTATTTTTAGACGCTTTGTCTTGTTGGCTTGAACTCCTATAAATCATCAATCTTTTTCAATTGTCAATTCAATTTATTGAGGAGTTAAAAACAACAAATGTGTAGGATAAGGTATTTTTGACTTGAATGCAATAGCAGTATACTCATCACACTTTAAAATTCGGTTTTATAGACGCAGTGTTTTTGTAACTGTCTATTTTATCATCAATCCGTTTTCTCATCATTCCTGTACCAATTGCATTTGTTTTGAATGATTCTATTGTCTAATCCCGCAGGGATGACACTTTATTAACCGTATGCTTTAGCTTACGGCAACAACTCGCCACACCTTAAGTCCCGCAGGGACGACACTTTTAAAATGTTGTCCAAACGGTGATTGATGTGATTATTGTGATTTTAAAAATCTTCGTTCAGACAATTAAAAATTTCCAAAGTATCTGTCTATTTTAATTCCACGATTATTGCAACAAAAAACAATCGCTCGTCTCAATTTAACGAAATTCCTTCGCCCTGAAAGGGCAGTATAGACTAGCCCGCCGCATCGCGGCGGGTGCGATTGCCCAAGAAATCAACGCCCTGGTAATATATCAGTGGAATATTTTTTTTAACTTGTCAGTCGTTTCCTCCGAATGACCACCCTCCGAAGGAGGGGAATAATTCCCCTCCTTCGGAGGGGCAGGGGGGGTAAAAAATAAACTTCAATCTCCGAAAAATTCCACTGATATATTACGATTTATTTGATTTTGTGATTGACTATGATTTTCTCAATTTTCTTAATCATAGTCTTCATTCAATCATTAAAATCATAGTTCAGACCGTTACCCGCCGCGATGCGGCGGGCTGGCTTGTGTTGCCCTTTCAGGGCGAAAGAATAACAGTTTTCTACCAAGATGTTGTTCCTACGAGACAGAAAAACGAACATTCACCGCTTTCTACCAATATGTTGTCCCCTATGGGACAGAAAAAAACGAACATTTTATAAAGGTTCCCAAATGTAAAAAACTTTGAAATATTACAAAAATCGTTTGCCGGATGATATTGTACCGGAATGATGTTACGGTTTGGCATTGGGATTGGTTGTGAGAAAAAAACGGTCAACAAGCCCTTCCGGTTCACGTGGCCGGAGAGTGAGCCGCCATGTTCCCGATTCCAGTTTTAAGGGAACAATTGTTTTTTCGTTCTCTAATTTCAACGGAACCCAACGCCAATTCTGACCGGCTCCAACATGCCACGCACCACCGTTTCCTGTGTTTTTGGAAAGATACAATCCGTCGTGAACTTGTTTTGTCCAATCAATCATAAAGGAATCGTGTTTAGGATCAATAGCGGAAACACGCGCCCAAAGATAATAGTTACCCGCTTGCTTGACCTCCAGCGGCCAGAACACATCACTGTTGACCCGAACCGCTTTTTTACCGGAGGCGTCGCTGTTGGGTTCAATCAAAAAATTAAAAAAACAAAAACCGTTTTCCGCTTCCCAATACGTTCCGGTTGATTCCAACATGATTGGTTTCAATTCCGATTTCCGTTTGGCAATATCGGCAACCGTATGAATTTGTTCCAAAATTGGCCGTCCTAAATCGTTACCGTTTAGTGTTAGGATTCCGTTTGGTTTTGCCGGTTCTGTAACAACCTGAAACGACGGTGTTGCCAATTCGGTACCGATTGCGGAAATGGAACCATCGGTTCCGGCAATCCGAATCGCGATATTATTGTTTTGAATATCCAGTTTTTCAATAGGCGCATTGATGAAATTCCGTCTCCAAGTATTGAATTTTTCAGCGGTATCGAGTTGTGAACCGATCCGAACCCAAAAGGCGGCTCCGGGCGGTGCGGTAAGACCGTTGTAGGAAACCGGAACATTTTTTGTCCAATGATCGATGGTAAGCCGATAAACTCCATGCTTATTGCCGTCGTTTACCAAAAACGCTTTGGGTGATTGACCATCCTTGTCCCGCGTCCAGAGAACACGAATTCCAAACGCTTTATTTCCATAGCGAAAAACAACCGGTTTGTCTCCGGCTTCAACCGGTTCATCGGACAATTCAACGGGATTATTGTTAAGAAAAATTGTTTCCGGTTTTCGGAACACAAAATGAGATTGAACATTGGTCAACACGGGATCGTTAAGCGTTTCCGGCGTATAAACGACAATTCCGAGAGCATCGGTAGTACGTTGTGCGCCGAACCAAAACGCTTCGGCGTGAAGTGCTTTTTCGTGACCGGCGTTGGAAGTCGGGTAACGTTTTGTACCGTAAGGGTCTTCACGACCATCGGCGATGAAATAGTTACGCGGCAGGAATTGGGGCGGTTTGGGCAAGTTTTGGGGCAACCCGTCAAAGTCAGCCAAATCAACCGTCAAAACCATATTTTGTCTTGCTCCTTGATAAGCGGCTCCGGCGGAACCAAGTGCAATATCGTTCAAAATATAAGAGGTTGCCCACTGTCCCTGACCGGCTCCCCAACGTCGAACAATATGACGCGGATATTGCCGATTCCGTTCAAGAATTTTTTGGTCGGGTTTATAAGGAGCGTGAAACGAATTAAGATATTCCGGATTTTTCGCACTGTTATCGGTTGGGGCAAGACCGGCGAAATCAAAAAGCCGCGTTGTTCCGGCAACTCCGTAAAGATAATTGTACGTCCGGCTTTGCGCTCCGGCGTGACGAAAAGAGGGTTGAAACCAATTCAAGGCTAAATCTGTCCAAAAAAGATCAAGCAATTTTTGAATGGACTGTTTTGTTGAAGAACTTTTAATGTAACGAAGACCAAGTTGCAAGGCGTCGACATCAACCGTGTAATAGGTTGGACTATTGTATTCAAAAATTCCGTGATCCCAAACACTCAACAGAAAGAGTTGCAAACGCCGTTCACCTTCCAGAACCGCATCAGGACGGTCAAAAATTTGTCCAAGAATAATAAGATGAACAAAATTATAAATAGCAATATTGGTGTAATCGGAACGAACACGGTGTTTCAAACAACCGTCAACGGAACGCCGTAATATTCGTGCGAGAATGAGTTGGGCTTCCGGCGGAAGTTTATCGTATGCTTCGAACCAGATAGGAATTGCGTGCGCGGCAACAAATTCGACGGCGTTTTGATCGGTAACTTCCGGTGTTCGCCAATACCATCGGAAGTTGCCGAATGTCCGGCTTTGGGGGTTCCGGTCTTGCATTTCCTCCGCAAGTTTCAGTAACGGAATCACCGGCTCCAATGACGGACGTTTATCTTCCGGCAAATCAACATTTGCCGAAGCAAGAAGATAACAATGATCAATCAATGAACGAACTCCCAGATTCGCTTTGTCATTTTTGAGGAGACGTTTGGCGAATCCTTCTGTTGCGGGAATTGCCCTTGCGTAGTAATTTTCAAGCCGATCTGATTCGCCGGCAGAAACAATCGCAACAACTGTAATCGTTCTGAATAAACAAAGAATACAAAAAATAGTCGAAAAAATCCGTAACATGTTTTTTTGAAAAATAATTTAAGAGTTTAGGGAACATAAAAAAATACATACCAGTAAACAATTCCGGCGATACATATTACATTACCGATTACATTTGAAAAATTGGTTATTGCACACGGAATATATGGAACACACGAAATACACGGAAAAATAATATTGGTAATCTCTCATCATTCAGAATTTACCGAAAGTTAACGGCGTGGGCTTGCCCCGCCTTGTTAGACTTAACCTCAGAACACGGGGTAAACCCCGTCGTTAACGATTAACTATTAATTTATTAATTTATTAATTTATTAATTTATTATTAAAAAGGTTGAAAATAAGGTTTGGTTAAAACGACGTAGGCAATTGCAAAAAAAGTATGCCAAGACCGACGACTGAATAGTTCCGATAATTTTTTTACGTCAAACCATGCGTTATAAAGAGGCTAATAATTCTCGGTTGATTTTGACATTATGTCGGACATCAACTGGAAAATGACGCATGATACGAATTTCTTTGATCGATTCGGTTAACGGATTTTTTTGTGCAAGTTCTAAAAGTTCTGTGATGAGTTTTTGCTTTTCGGTTTTGTTTTTGGGAAAAAATTCAGGAAACGGTTCGACGAAAATTCGCGGAACCGATCCGGCTAAAGCAGAACGGAAAATTTTCGGATGTTGATTGAAAATCGCTTCACAGGGAATGGAAAATAACGTTTTTTCCGGTGTTACAACCCGATGAACTTTTCGTCCGCAAAACCAAAACCGATCTTGTTGATCAAAATAACCAACATCGCCCATCCGATGCCAAAGGCGATTTTCCGTGTCAACTATTTTGGCGGCGGCGTTGGCTTCCGGCCGGTTGACGTAATGTGTTGTTACCTGATCGCCGGTAACTATAATTTCGCCAATTTCACCTACCGGTAATTCATTCGCGTCTTCCAAACGAGCAATCGGCGTATCGGTAATTTCGATGATCTTCCATGAAATAGTCGGAAACCGCGTACCAACACAAACACCGGCTCCTTGTTTTGTCCTTGTAACAGTTTCATTAAGAATTTCGCTTGCCGAAATGGAAGCGGTTGGCAAGGCTTCGGTGGCTCCGTAAGGGGTGAAAATTTCACCTTCGGGATGAATACAATGTTTCAGTTTTTCGAGAATTGCCGCAGAAACCGGCGCTCCCGCCGAAACTGCACGCCGTAATGTTTCCAGACGTTTTCCTGTTTTTGTGCAATAATCGGCAACACGGTTCCAGAGTGCAGGCGAGGCGAATGATTGAGTGATTTTCCAATAGTTAGCCGCTTCGACAATTTTAGCCGGATTGACCTGAGCGGGGCGTGACGGATTCATATCGGGAATCACCGCCGTAACACCCATCGCCGCATCGAACAACCCAAAAAACGGAAAACACGCCAAATCAATTTCACCGGGTTGAATATGATACCGTTTCGCAATTTCCGCCGCCTGCGTATCGAAAATGCGATGCGTAAAAGCAACCCCCTTAGGTAAGCCCGTACTGCCGCTGGTAAAAATAATCGCGGCAAGATGATCCGGCGCGGTTTCAGTCATTTTGAAATCATTACGAAAATTATTTGCGTTTTTTCGTATCTGATGAAGCGAAAGTCCGCCCCAAAACCAACGATGTCCCACCGTCAGATGATGTTTCGCATTAGGAAATTGATGTTTCAAAAACAAGCGTGCCAGATGAACGGGCGGAACCGCAATAAAACCGTCCGGTTCCACTTCGGCAAGACATCGTAACATTCGCGGGATTCCCATTCCCGGATCAATCAAAATAAGCGTAACTCCGGCTTTACAAAGTGCAAAAACCAGCGAAATAAAATCTATTCCGTAACGAACAAACAACGCTAACTTCATTCCGGGTTGAATACCGTTTTCAAGCAGAGCGGCGGCAATCCGGTTAGTATCGTCGTCCAGTTCGGAAAACGTTACCGTTTTATAAGAACCACGCCGATCCGGTTCCGCAATCGCCGGCAGTTCCGGATAACATTGCGCCATTTCAGTAAGCCGTGCCGCAATATTTAAAAAAGTCATCTCGTATTGGTAGGGAAGGTGTGTTTCGTCATAGTGAAAATTTGTAACTATTCAGTCGTGCATTTTATGTTTGTTAGATTGAAATTGAGGAACAATCCCTTTTTTCGGACAACCCCTATTCGGACATCTCTCATCATTCAATTTTTTATTTTCAACCCATTAATTAATTAATTAATTAATAAATTAATAGTTAACGACGGGGTTTACCCCGTGTTTTAAGAGTTAAGTCTAACAACGCGGGGCAAGCCCACGCCGTTAACGTTCGGTAAATTCTGAATTATGAGAGATTCCCAATTAATAGTTAATAGTTAATAGTTAACGACGGGGTTTACCCCGTGTTTTAGGGTTAAGCCTAACAACGCGGGGCAAGCCCACGCCGTTAACGTTCGATAAATTCTAAATGATGAGAGATTCCCGATTTATCTTTACTATTCATCGCAAACGACGCGGAAACCGACATTGAATACGGGTTGCCACGCTTCGTAGGGACGGCGTAAACCGCTTCGCGACCACTTCGGACGATCACGCCACGAACCGCCGCGAACGACTTTACGTGAATCCGTTGCGGAATAATCCGACGCAGTCCATTCCGCCACACTGCCGTGCATATCATGCAACCCCCACGAATTCGGCAGATATTTTCCGACTTCCTGCTGAATCATATTGCCGTCGTCAATTCCTTCCGCTCTCGGAATAAACGCTTCAATATCCGGCGGATTATTGATCGGTTGCGGATTCACACCGCGCACCACGAATTTTTTCGTTTGCATATCAGCAAGATTTTCCAGTTTACTGAAATCAGTTTTCAGATCGCCGTACCACATTGGAGTTTCGGTTCCGGCACGGCATGCCCATTCCCATTCCCATTCCGTCGGCAACCGGAATTTTTTACCGGTCTTTTGGCTCAACCAGTTACAAAATTCCGTCGCCTTGTTCCAGTTAATCCGAATCACCGGTTGTTCCGGTTTGTTGGCGGGATAACCGGGGTGCGTGTGATCTTTACTCCACTGATCAATAAACCGACTGTCATGGTTCGGATCAAATTGATTGTAAAGCCGGTTGGTCACTTCGGTTGTCATGATCCAGAACGGTTTACTAATTTCCGCAACACTTCGCGGTAATTCATCGGCAAATCCGCCGTCATCGCCTTTCACAAATTTGCCAGCCGGAATCCACGCCAATTCAATGGACACTCCATCGGTAACGTTTACCGTTTGATTCGGTTTCGTTTGTTTACTTTTTGCCGTTGGAGCGTCAAAGGGCCAATTGGGAATGGTCGGAGCGGTGTAATCCAACTCAACTTTTTTCGGTTTGACAAATTCAATGTTTTTCGGTAACTCAATTCCCGCATACGGATCCGCTTCAGGATTGAGATCAATATCCGCATACAACGACCGTAATTCCGTTGCACGTGCCGCAACGTCGGCAATGTGTTTCCGATTCAGTCTGTCGGCAATTTCAATCCATGTTCCATAATACGGAACATTCAAATCAGCCCACGCATAAAGACGACGCATAGAATCCGCATCAACCTTAACTCCGTGATGTCCTTTTTCAAGTATTTGAAACAGTTCACTGGACGAAGCGTGAAATTCCAACGGTTGGAGAAGATGGTAATCGCCTTCCGGTCCCGGACGGCGAACAAAAGGATGCAATGCGTGATATGATTTGGAAAAACCGCCATGCCCCGCCGATTTGTCGGCAAAATTAGGACGGTCTTTTTTCTCTTCCGAACCGTCATGGCAACCGACACAATATCGGTCAAGAACCGGTTGAACCTCATATTTGAACGAAAACGGACGTTCCGCTCCGAAAAACGGCGTGATTGGAGTTGGGGCTTTACCCATTGCAACGGTTCGCTTATTCGGCGTAACAATGTTTTGCGATTCATGACAACCGGTACAGGATTGGTTTTCACCCTGCATTCCAACAAACCATGTCCGCATTAATTGCAACGCCCGACCGTGTTCATCCAACGGTTGAATTGCCAGCGGAGTGTTTGGCGGAATCACAAACGACGCACTGCCATCTTCATAAACCGGAACTTCGCCAAGAATCCGTCGTGCATCCCAACAACTTTCCATTCCGAAATAAGCGTGAGAACCGATTCCGCGATAACCGTAATTGTACGAAAAAATACGGAATTTTTTAACGGTTCCTTTCGGAACATCTTTAAGACCGTTACCGAAATAAACATCGGTTACGAAAACATTGGACTCTTTCGAGGTACGGTCAACCCGATTCGGCTGAACCGGCGGTTGCGGATGTTTGATAATTGGCGTTGGTTCGTAAAGTCCGTAACCCGGTTCTTCACGAATTTTCAACATATTGTCAAACGTATCCACAAGATACAACGCCCATGGCGAACCCTGAGTCAACTTTGCGGAAACGATAAAATAGTTTTCGTCCAACGGAGCCGGAAACAAAAATTTGGGCCAAGAATCATCAACGAGTTGATCCCTAATAATCGGTTCAACCTGTTTTCCGTAACCCGGAATCTGTTGAATTGCCCCGTCCGCTTCCTGCCGTCCTTTGGTAACGTCAAAGAGAACGAGTTCACCGGCTCTGGCGGTTCCGTGATGTCCGGAAACAATCGTTGCAAATTTGGTGGAACTGCCCGGAACCGGCCGGGCATAAAACATACTGTTGGGCCAAAACGAATTACTCCCGTAAAATTCAACCTGATTGGTTCCGTCGGGGTTCATGTGAAACAGAAGCCGCGTAAAATAATGAGGCGTGTCAATGTATTCCCAACGCAAAAACAAAATCCGACCATTCGGCAACAACACCGGACACCAATCCTGATCTTGTTCAAACGTTAATTGCCGTATCGTTTTGCCGTCGGTTTCCAGCCGGTAAATGTTTCCGACCTGCGAACTTCCGTCAATACACGGAACGCCCATCATATTGGCGGTTGAAATAAAAATCGTAGAACCGTCGGGAACGTAACAACCTTCGACATTATCAACATCGTTTCCAATCGACGGCGTAACTTGACGCAGTTTTGCATGTTGGGAAGAGTTGTCCGAAGAATTATTGGAATCATCAAGTTTCAGTTCAAAAACCTGCCATGTTTTATCTTGGGCAAGTGCGGTAACGAGAATTTTGTCGGCGTTCCAATGTAAATTGATATCGCCGACAAACGAACCATTGGGATTTTCGATAATTGTTTTGGCTTCTCCTTGCGGGTTCTGCGGATCGACAACCGCCAACGCATTGTCATAACCGCCTTTTCCGCGTGCGGCGTTGGAAATCCAGTTGGCGGTCAAACCTGCATTTTTGGCACGGCGAAACAATAATTTTTCAAATTTCATCAACGGATTGGCAAGCAACGCGGTTTTCCGAAATTCGCTGAATTCTTTGAGCAGAGAGATTGTTTTTTCACGTTCTTCGGGACTTTTCGCGGTGATATTTTTCAAAGTGCCGGACAATTCGGCAACATATTTGTCGTACAATTGTGTAAAACGTTTGCCGTCGTATTGATCGGGAAATTTTTTGGAAAGATCGTCAATGGCTCGTTTAACGGAATCGGGATTTTTTGCTGCGAGTACAACATCGTCGCCGACAGTTTTGATTAATGTTTCCAGAAAACGTTCACGTTCTCTTGCGCCAAGCCAATTCAGACGTTCCTGTTCGGAGGCAAACAATGTCGGATCATTGGGATCGGCGAGGAGTTGCAATTCGAGAAACGAAGCCCAACTATTGGCTTTGTTCCCTTTTTTTGCCGGCTCACCTGCTTTGGACGGATAAGTCCGCCAGATTTTAAATTCGATC
Source organism: Planctomycetaceae bacterium (assembly GCA_031257725.1). GTDB lineage: Bacteria > Planctomycetota > Planctomycetia > Pirellulales > Thermoguttaceae > WRKP01. The sequence goes on from JAIROD010000407.1 coordinate 9,499, forward strand.
CAATCGTATTTTTTATCACCGGTAACCGGTTTGCCGGAAGTGTCGGCGAACCGGCTCAAATAACCTCCGCCGTTGGAACCGAGAATTTTATCGCCGGACGTGAATGTTGGTTCTTTGGGAAAACTTGGCAATTTTCCGGGGTTGGCTTCGTTGTTTGCCAGACGGATTTCAAAATCCTGATTAGAGCGGCTGTCAACATTACCGGAGTAGAGCAAAATTTCCTTGATGGTCTGTGGTTTACCGAGATAATAGACGATTGTCGAAGGGTTGCTGTCAATCGTAACGCGTCCTATACCGCCGTAAATTCCGACTTCGCCGTCGGTCAAATACTGAGCGTTCCCAACCGCGTTTGCTTTTTCCAGCCGTGCGTTGGGAAAGGTCAAGAGGTTGAGATCACGGTTGGCGCGGACAAGATTACGCAATTCGCCAAACGTATTTTCATGCCATGCCTGATGGGTCAGTGTTACTTGAGCATGAACGGTCATTGTCATTGTTATTGTTCCGGAGAAAAACAACAATACCGAAAGAAAGAATAATTTGTACATCATTGAATTTTGGGGTTGGAATTTTCAATTGATTCGAATACGAAACACACAAACAGCGTGTTAGTTTATCGATTCTATCGCGAAAGTGCAATAGGGAATCTCTCATAATTCAGAATTGACCGAAAAGTTAACGGCGTGGGCTTGCCCCGCGTTTTGTACCGCGATTCTCTCCGTAACCTTATTTTCAACCTGATTTTCCAAACTAAACAACTTTAGCAGCAAAAAAAATCATCAAAAATCGAACCTTATTACCTTATTTTGATCAACAATAAGGTAATAAGGTTATTTGTTATGTTGCCTTGTTTGTTGCTAAGTTTTTTTTGTCTAATCGTTTTGTTAGGAAAATCAGGGTAACTGTCTATTTTAATTTTTTATTAGTCCTGCAAGGACATTTCCAATGTAGCCGTGTGTGCGGTGTACTCACCGTACACACGGAACAATAACAGGATTATCATTTTTACCATGTTGTTCCGTT
>JAIROD010000418.1 GCA_031257725.1 Planctomycetaceae bacterium
CCCAATCACGGCCGTGACGCTGGTTGAACTTCTCGTCGTAATTGCGATTATTGGCGTTTTGGTTGGTTTACTCCTTCCGGCTGTTCAGGCGGCGAGGGAAGCGGCACGGCGAATGCAGTGTATCAACCACCTCAAACAAATCACGCTTGCAACTCACAACTACCATGATGTTTACCAAAGTTTCCCGTCAACTTTTACCTACATTCCCAACGCACCGGATGGGGCTACGGACAAACCTGCCGCAAAACGTTGGTCGGGTAGTATTCATGTTGCATTGCTTCGGTTTTTGGAACATGAAAATACTTATCAACAAACCCAAACCGTAAACAGACCGCCTGAAAACAGAAATCTCAGTTTAAATAATGTACCATGCTGGTTTACCAATATTTCCTATCTTCTCTGTCCTTCTGACTCTGGTCGGTCTTTAGGCGGTACTTTGAATGCACCTAATAATTATCGTGCATCTCAGGGAGATTGGTTTGATCGTTCATTTTATGATGGAGAAGGTGATTTGACCAATGATTTAGCGAATAAAAATATCACTTCATCAACTGATCCGAGAATTGTCAACTTTCGAGGAGTATTTCCTCTCCACCCGAAAGCAACAAGATATTTTGAAAGTGTTACTGATGGTTTGTCCAATACTGTTGCGTTTTCTGAACATGTTATTGGACCGGTTGGTAATGTTTTTGATGCCAAAGTTGGAGTTTATATTGATAATACTGTTATTAAAAACGCGAATGGAATCAATATTGCCCCTTCTGATATTTTGGCATTCGCTCCTGGCGGTTTTTATCCAGCGAGTACAACCGTTTTTAATTGGGATGGTGATAGTGTAACCGGTGATGTTGGAATTGTCCGTGATGCCGGTGCATTTTGGGGGGCAGGAAGTCCACGCTACAGCGGTTTTTCAACTATTTTACCACCTAACTCACCCAGTGCGTGCGCAAATAATAACCCGTCACGCCATATTATGTCGGCTTCCAGCTATCATCCGGGCGGTGTCATTGCTTCCAAACTTGACGGGGCGGTATTTTTTGTATCAGAAACTATTGACTGCGGAAGTATCACCAAAAAAATCAATTCGACATCAGCATCCGCCACTGTACCTTATTCCGGTAAATCCATTTATGGTGTTTGGGGAGCCTTGGGATCAATTAACGGCGATGAAACAAATACCAATTTTTAATTAACAATTTTATAACCGATTTATGGTAAATAAAAATAAATTCAAGATTGTTTGCGTTTCGATTTGCCATAAAATCGGTTATTAAATAAATGGAGAATATTATTGTTATGAAAATAAAATATGGTTTTGTATTGACATTTATTGTGTTGTTTATTTTTTTCGGTTGTCATTTCGTACCTGCTGTACCGGACGGTTTTCCGAAAAACTTGTATCCTTGTAAACTCACTATTCTCCAGAATGGAACACCTTTACAAGGTGCGCGTGTTGCGTTAGTGCATCAGGATGAAAATCAAAAAAACTGGGGAATCTCTGGAATTTCCGATACAGAAGGTGTTGTTCAACTTTACACGTATGGAAAATGGCAAGGTGCCCCGAAAGGAAAATTCAAAGTAACTATTGTGAAACATCTGGTCGAAGGTCCGGAAAACAAAGAAATTACGTACACCTTGATTAATGAGCAATTCGCCGAACCGGAAACAACACCGCTCGAACTGGAAATCAAAGGAAAAACAACTCAAACCTTTGATGTCGGCGCAGCAATCAAAAAGAAAATACCTAATTGAAACAATAAGAAAAAATAATTAACCGCTTATTGCAAGCCATCGACTGAAATCGAAAAAATAAAAATTCCACTGAAATATTACGAAATTTCCAATTTTTGAACGATCCTATTTTAACAACAAATTAAATTTTATGAGAAAAACCATTTTTGTTTTGTTTTTTATTTTTTTCGCCGTTTTTTCAGTCAAAGCGTCGGAACATCCGAATGTTCTTTTTATTATGGTTGACGAGATGCGTGCGGATGCGTTGGGAATTGCAGCGGAAAAATCGGTTTACCAAAACGCCGACATTGGATCATCTTGCTTCCGAAGGGACACGTTTCACTCAAGCCTATACGGTTGCCGCTGTTTGTGTTTCTTCACGTTATAGTTTTTTTACATCGCGTTATTCTCATGTTCACGGGGCAACGAACAATAATATTCCGATTCGTGTCGCTCAAATTTTGTTACCGAGTATTTTGAAACATCTCGGTTATCAGACCGCTATTTCCGGCAAGCTTCATTTTCATCCTTCTGATCAGGATTACGATTTTGATTACTTTTGGTCATTCAACAATGAAGGACCGAAAAAGTTGGAAACTTGGCCTCAATATCTTACTGCGAAACATGGGAATATTGCACGTCAAACAATTGAAAAACCGTTTCCCGATGATCCGCTTGGCGGTGATCTTGGCAAACTTTCCTATCCCAAAGAAGATACACAATCGTTTTGGATTACTGACCGTGCTATTGAATTTTTTAATATTCGTGACCAATCGAAACCGTTTTTCCTTTTTGTCAGTTACTTGGAACCGCATAGTCCGTCACGTTTGGCAGAGCCGTATTGGAGTCAATATGAGCAAAACCTTGAAAAAACAGAACTTTCGCCGACTTTTGTTTCGGGCAAAGAACCCGCTCTTAATCGTAATGGTATTGCACGACCCGGACGGCATTGGGTTTCCGATCCGAAAATTGCTAAAGCGATGACGGCGGCGTATCATGTCAAAGTAACACATATTGACGATTGTATCGAACGTCTGCTGGACGGTTTGAAAAAAGCGGGTCTGGAAAGAAATACTCTCATTATTTTTACATCGGATCACGGTAATATGCTTGGTGATCATAATCGTTGGTTCAAAGGTGTTCCGTATGAAGGTTCGGCACGGATTCCGTTGATTATCAAAGCACCTCAAAATTCGTCTTACGCGGAAACTTTTAATTGTGGAAAAACGGTACAGGAACTTGTTGAAAGTATTGACGTGATGCCGACAATTCTGGATGTTGTCGGAAAACCGCTTCCAGAGGATTCGGGGTTTCAGGGGAAAAGTTTGACCCAACTTGTTGCCGGAAAAACAGATCATTGGAAAAATATTGTTTTTTCAGAACGAACCGGAATTTTTGTACGTTCCGGTAAATACAAGCTGATTCAACATGATCCGGAAACCGGCGGTCAATATGAATTGTACGATTTGGAAATCGATCCGCTTGAAACAAAAAATTTGAGTAATGATCCGGTATTGAAAACAGTGCTTGAAGAATTGAAACAAAAACTTGAGGCATGGCAAAAAGATGATCCGCCTGTTCCAAAATATCCCGGTCTTGAACCAAAATTCGCTCCGGCTGAACGCGAACCGAAGAGGAGAAAAGCGACTTGAATCAATTTATCGACTAAAATCAATTAACCTCGACTGAAATCGAAAAAATAAAAATTCCACTGATAAAATTATAAAACACGACAACCTTACTTTTACTTTTGGAGTAAAATTGTGAAATTACAAATAATTTTTTTACTTTTTCTCACGTTTATTGTATCAACGCGGTCAATTGTTGCAGCGGAACAAATTGCAGCGAAACCAAATGTGTTGTTTATCATTCTCGAAGACACACATTGGAAAGTGTTCGGATGTTACGGCAATCCGATTTGTAAAACTCCGAATATCGATAAACTTGCGGCAAGCGGTATTCGGTTTGAACATGCTTATTGTCAAGGTTCGGCGTGTAACGCAACTCGGACTTCGTTTATTAACGGACTCCGACCGGCAACAACACGGCTTTGGAAAAATTCGCAACGGATTATTGATGTGTTGCCGGAAGGAATTGTCGGAATGCCGGAGTTGTTCAAAGAAGCCGGTTATACAACAGTGGACATTGGAAAATTTTATCATCACGGAAATGAATTTGCGCCAAAACAAATGTTGGCGTTTGATCGAATCGAAAGTTTCGAAAAACCGGAAGGATGGCAGGGACCACCGCCGCTGTTAAAATTTCCGAATGTTCAGCCGAATCGGGAGAAAAAAGCAAAAACACGGGAAAAGCAAAAAAACCAAAATGAAACGCAACGAAAACGTCTCAATTCCGACAGTTATGGCGATTCCGGTTTGGAGCAGGAAGACGAAGGAGATTGGCGGCGTGCGAAAATTGCCGCGGCTTATCTTGAAAATTATGCACAAGATCAATCGCCGGATAAAAAACCATTTTTCCTTGTGCTGGGGCAAGCAAGACCGCACACGCCGTACATTTCTCCGACAAAATTTACGAAACGTTATGATCCCGAAAAAATTCCCGAACCGGTTGCACCGCTTTCTTCGCTGAAAGATTTTCCTTATATCGGACGGACAACAGGCGGAAATCCCGACATTTTTAGGGAATCGCCTGCAAGTCCGAAAGAGCAGAAAGAAGCAATTGCCGCTTATTACGGATGCGTAACGTTTGTTGACGACAATCTTGCACTGCCGTTGAATACACTGGAAAAAACGGGATTAGATAAAAACACCATTGTCATTTTGATAGGCGATCACGGTGTTCATCTCGGCGATCATAATATGTGGGCAAAATATTCACTGCTTGATGGAACACACCATGCACCGTTGATTATCCGCGTTCCCGATGCGAGGGAAAATGGTAAAACTTGTAGTGAAATCGTGGAATTTGTTGATCTCCTTCCGACACTGATTGACTATTGCGGATTGCGAAAACCGGACAATCTTGAAGGAATCAGTTTGAAACCGCTTATCAATGATAATGTTACAACAACGTGGAAAACCGCCGCGTTTCTCACGGATCAGGAACAAGGACAAGCAGTTCGGACAAAGAAATTTTCATATATGGAATTTGGTAATCCGAAACAAACCGCCGGTTTTGAATCGGCGTTGTTTGATCTTGAAAAAGATCCAAATGAAACGATTAATCTTATCAATGATCCTCAATACGCTCAAACGAAAAAAGAATTGGCGGATTTATTACATGCCGGTTGGAAAGCAGCGTTGCCGCCGAGTAGCAAATAACAAGTATCACTTCACACGATTGAAGTACAAAATATTTCCGGCAACGTAACAAAGTCCAATATTGATGATAAAATCAAGTAAAATCGACTGAAGTCGAATAAAATTGATTAAAATCGAGTAAAAATAATTTTTCGCCGAAGTTTTAGAAGTTACCTTAACCAACTAAAAATGCTATGAGAAAAAGACTTTTGATTACAGTAATTATTTTATTTACTGTTTTTTTGCGGGGCGAATTCATTGATGCCGCCGATGTTGAAAACCGTCCGAATATCATTTTGATTATGGCGGATGATTTTGGTTACGAATGTGTTGGAGCTAACGGCGGAACAAGTTACAAAACTCCGAATCTCGACAAACTTGCTGCAAACGGAATACGGTTCGAAAATTGTTTCGTCCAACCGCTTTGCACGCCAACCCGTGTTCAATTAATGACCGGAAAATATAACGTGCGGAATTATACACAGTTCGGACAACTCGATCCGTCACAAAAAACATTCGGAAATGTCTTTCACGATGCCGGCTATGTTACAGGAATTTTCGGGAAATGGCAACTCGGTAACGATAAAAATTTACCCCAATATTTCGGATTCGATACCTGCACGCTTTGGCTGCACACTCGCCGTCCGGCACGTTACGCCAACCCCGGTTTGGAAATACAAGGTAATGAATTTAATTTCACAAACGGAGAATATGGTCCGCAAATTTTTATCGAACATCTATTAAATTTTATTGAAACAAATAAAAACAATCCGTTTTTACTCTATTATCCGATGTGTTTGACGCATGCTCCTTTTCAACCGACACCGGATTCGCCGGACTGGGATCCCAAACGAACCGGTGAAGAATATTCCGACAAAAAACATTTTAACGAAATGACTGCATTTGTGGACAAAAATGTCGGTCGAATTGTTGAAAAATTGGCAGAAACCGGTCTCGCCGAAAAAACGTTAATCATTTTTCTTGGCGACAACGGAACCGGCAGACCAATTACGTCACAATTCAAAGGTAAACCCTATCAAGGCGGAAAAGGTTCAACAACTGAAGCAGGAATGCATGTTCCGCTTATTGTCAGTTTTCCGAACAAAATTAAATCGGGAACCGTCAACACGAATCTTGTTGACTCAACCGATTTTTTGCCAACTCTTGCTGAAGCCGCCGGAATTGAACTTCCTCAAGACGCGGAACGTGACGGTATCAGTTTTTATCCGCAATTAATCGGTCAGGAAACAAAACCGCGTGAATGGATTTATAGTTGGTTTCTTGGAACGAAAACATCAGGACAAGAATCCGTTTTTGTTTTTGACAAACATTTTAAACTTTATCGTGAAGGTCATTTTTTTGATCTCATCAACGATCCTGAAGAAAAAAAACCTCTCAATTCCGAATTATTGAACGAAAAACAAAAATCCGCAAAACAGAAATTACAAACCATTCTTGCTCGTTACGAAAACACACGTCCCGATTGGGTAAAACCGTTGGAAAAGAAAACCGATACACCCAAAAATAAAAAACGTGAACAACGTAAACAGATAAGAAATTAAGAACTCAAACTGTAAATAAAATAAATTATCAAATTTGTAAGTCCTTATTTATCAACAGTTTATGTCAATTTAAAACAGGGAAAATTTTTGCGATTTTTGACCACTCAAAATTGGCGAACAT
>JAIROD010000467.1 GCA_031257725.1 Planctomycetaceae bacterium
ATGCAATGTTGTAGAAAAACAGATACGGGAGCATTGCACCCGTCGTTTGAAATTCCAGATCGCTATTAAAATTTTATCCATTTTAACACACCACCCTGTGAACGCTAGGAAAAAACTTATATGTCAAAAACGATACTAAAATTCAAACGACGGAAAATCAACAAAAACTAACGAAAAGGGGTAGAATTTTATTTGGTGTTTACCGACTGAAGTTGGCGGTTATTCATAGAAAACGCCTAAAGGTGTTAATTGGCTTTCCTGCTGATATAACCGATTGCGTAATTCTGTTGCGGTTTTTTGCGGATCGGCGGCATGGAGCAGCAGGGAACTAACTGCTATTCGTTTAATTCCTGTTGCCAGAACCGTATCAAGATTTTCAACCGTAATACCTCCAATCGCAAACACCGGAATTTTTATTTCCGAAACAACTTCCTGAAGATATTGAATTCCGGCAATTTCGGAAAATTCTTTTGTCGGCGTTTCAAAAACCGGTCCGGCACCGATGTAATCCGCACCGTCCAACACCGCTTGTCGAGCCTGCTCTATACAATGTGTCGAAACTCCAATCAGTATTTTCGTACCAACAATCTGACGTACCGCGTCAACCGGCAATTCCTCTTGACCAACATGAACCCCGTCCGCATCGGCAATTCGCGCAAGATCAGGACGATCATTCATTACAAAAATTACCGAACGTCCCGATGCAATAATTTGTTCTTTCAAAATCCGGCTGCGGCTAAGCAATGTCCGGTCATCCGCTTTTTTGTCGCGCAATTGAATTACCTCCGCCCCGCCGGAAAGTACCGCCTGCACAAAATTTGTAAATTCCTCTTCATTCGACCGAATATCCGTCAATACATACAACCGCGCCAACGCAATATCAGGTTTTGTTACAGAAGGAAAAAGAGAGGACGATTCAACCAACGGTGACGATTCAATCGGTAGAAACAACTCTGTCTGCGGAGAGAAATCAATCAACGTAACATTTTTTTGCAAAGTATAACACTGATACCGTAACTGTTCAAAACGCCGAGAGATTTCCGGTTTGATCAGTTTTGAAAATTCTTCAAGACTTCGAAGCGATTCCTGAAGCCGTCCGAAGTTGGCGGCAAGAACCGAGTCCGCCGAATCACGCCGGTATTCGCCGCTCCCCTCCAATATCGTACCAACATCATGTTCCGTGTTGCGAGCGGTTAAACGCAATCGAGTTGGAAATAGTTTCAATATTTCCTGAAATTCGTGCCGAAATTCTTTCAACCGCTGCGTCAATGCCGGATGATTAAGAAAAAAACGTACAAAATCCTCTATAACACGAACCGCCTCCTTGCCGCGATTCGATGCCGCATCAAGTAAACGATAAACCTTATCGTCGGTTAACGAAACGGAAACAGAAACAGAAGTGTTCAAAATTTCATTGGGCTCACTAATTTTTTCAAATTTATTAGATTTATCAAATTCAACAGATCCGCCAAACTCGTCAATCCCATCAGACTTGTCAGACTCTTCAGACTCGTTTGGAGGAAAAGAAACCGTTTCAATAAAATTCGGTTCCGATGTTTCCGACATCATCAAATGATCCTGACCAATCCCCTCGATTCGTTGATACAATTCCGCCGGATCAAAACCATGTTCCCGAAGCCAGAACCCAACATCACTGTCATCCAGAACCACCGCAAGAAGAAGATGTTCCGTTGCCAATGAAAAAGCAAAAACTGTTTTCCGGCTTGAAATTGTCGTGATTCCTCCGTTGGTCTGAACCGGTAACCGCCTAATGTCGAAACGAATAAAACGATGCAAAATAATCTCCAACACCGATTCCAATTCCTTTGACACCCGACCCGGATGAACAGGTTGATCGTCAAGATAGAATCGAATACGACTATGGAAATTCGGCTCGTCATTTTCGTTCCGATTTCGTGAATGTATCGAATAAGTCCGGCGACGCACGGAGGATTCCGAAGAATCCCAAATATCGGTAACAGGTTCCTTCTCCGGCTGTAATTCGTTACGGTTTTGATGTTCGTTATCGGCGGGAGTTCCGAGATCGGAATGACCAACAGGCGGAGCATTGTTGCCGGCTGGAGACGCTTCAATCTCCGGCAAACCAACCCGACCGGAGGTCAAAGACCAACCGGCAGGAACTCCGTAAGAACCAACAGGAAACGACGGCGCACTAATCGGACTTTCCAACTTATCAACTTGTCCCTGAATACCAAATTCAGTACAAAATTTTTCAGAGGAAAGTCCGGCTGCACCGAGCCAATCCGCAGCACGGCATTCTTCTTCTTCAAACAATGCAAGAAGTATTTTAGCGGCGTTAATTTCCGATGTTACCGCCGAAAGCCGGTACTTCGATGCCCGATCCAAAACACGATACGAAGCATTCGTCAAATCAAATCTCATAACAGTTTATCGTAACTATTGATTTTGTTTAAGTCGGGCAATTTCTGCAAGGAGTTCTTTTTCGCGTTTTTCACGTTCTATTCTTCCTTATTCTCTTGGGAATCTCTCATCATTCAGAATTTACCGAAAGTTAACGGCGTGGGCTTGCCCCCGCGTTGTTCGACTTAACCCTAAAACACGGAGTAACTCCCGTCGTTAACTATTAACTATTGGGAATCTCTCATCATTCGGAATTTACCGAAAGTTAACGGCGTGGGCTTGCCCCGCGTTGCTTCGACTTAACCCCCAAAACACGGGGTACCCCCCGTCGTTAACTATGAACTATTGGGAATCTCTCATCATTCGGAATTTACCGCAAGTTAACGGCGTGGGCTTGCCCTGCGTTGCTTCGACTTAACCCCTAAAACACGGGGTACCCCCCGTCGTTAACTATGAACTATTGGGAATCTCTCATCATTTGGAATTTACCGCAAGTATAACGGCGTGGGCTTGCCCCGCGTTGTTCGACTTAACCCTAAAACACGGGGTAAACCCCGTCGTTATCTATTAATTTATTAATTAATAGATTGAAAATAAAAAATTGAATTATTAGAGATGCTCATTTCATAGTTGGCTTTGTTGCACAACAACTGTTTTAACGCATCGTCAAACAAGATT
>JAIROD010000475.1 GCA_031257725.1 Planctomycetaceae bacterium
ATAATAAAAAACCAACCTTATTACCTTATTGTTCCTTTTTTTAATAAGGTAATAAGGTTTGGTTGTTGTGGGAACAACGGCTACTAAGGTTGTTTTGTTTGAAAATAAGGTAAAAATAAGGTTGGTTAAAGCAATCCAATACGTTTTCGCAAATTCCACTGATATATTACGATTCTTTTTATTTCATCAATGTTGGTTCGGCAAGCGTCAGGATTGCCGGAACGGTTATTCCTTGAAGGAAATCAATTTCAAACTTTAACGTTTTGGTGTTGGGCGGCAATGGAAGTTTCAATAATTTTGCCGGTTCATCGCCGTAAAATTCCCAATCGCCGAGAAGTTGCTGTTCCGCCTGAACTCGAAACCGAACACCGCCGTAAGGACGTAATCGGTCGTCAATTCCAACAACAGCACGGAAGGCGGTAAACGAGTCGGCAATAGGAAGAGAATATTCGAGTACGGTTTTAGCCGGAATCGCAAAACCATGTTCATAAAAATTGCCGTCAAGAACAAAACCATTCAACCCCGGTATGGGTAATTCCGGTATCTTGGATTGGCGTGAATCATTTCGAGATTGAAACGGCAATATTGATAATGCGTTGTCGTTGGTATTGTTTTCTGTGTTGGAAATTTGTGAAATTATTTTTTGGGTTCGATAATTCCTAAGTAATCGCAAACCATCCGCATTCGACTGATCGACAACCTTCAACATCTGATCAGTTTCCCGATCAAAATAAAATGTCTGTTCAAGTAAAACCGGTTTCAAATCAGTTAAATAAAAAGCGTTTTTACGTCCAAGATCCAATACGTCAATCTCTTCCGGTAACAGTGTTCCGGCAACACCGGAAACAGTTGTCCAATGCCATTGACGGTTTTCATCCGATTTCAATGTTTGAAGACGTAATGTTGTTCCGTTCCAGAGGGAAAGCGAACCAATCGGAGTTTGCGTCGTTTTTGTCGTTTCTTTTGTGGAATCTTGTGAATGTCGCGGCGGCTGGAACAATAATCCGAACACCTTCCGGCGCGGCACCGGAAGTGTTGCGCCGTCAATAATAAATGAAATGATGTCGTTACCGATTTCGGTGAGAATACCGGTGTAGATGTCCAGAGAACCGGGTGAACCAACAACAATCCGATCTCCGGTTGTCGGCTGACCGGGTAACGCAGCAAGTTTCTTCCAGTCGTCGGGAGGATCGGTAACTTCGTTCAAACCTTTAACAACCAACCGAACCGCCCAAAGTTGCTCCAACGGCAGAGTTATTTTTTCACTGTTCAAGGGACGGCACTCGACTGTTTTACCTTTGGTCGAAAATTCAGTAACAACCAACCGGCTTTGATCATTCAATTCCAGAACGGAAACAATTTCAGGAAAAATCGGTTTCGTTTTGGTTTCTTTCTCATTTTCGTTTTCGTTTTGCTTATTTTCTTTTTGCGAGGGGGGTGTATTCTGTTTCTGAAGCAGTGCGGCAATTGATTTACTTGACTGTTTCCGTGACGGTCTGTTGTTGGACGATGAATAAACAGACGATTCATCAGAACCGTCGGAAACGGTAGAAAGAAATGGATTGTCCAATAAATTTTGCAGTTTGACGATTTTTTCCGTTGCGATTTCTGTTTTTGTTCCGTCAATATCAAGAACCAGATGGTTGGAATCAATGGTGATAATTGTTCCGCTAACGGTATGCCCTTCTGTGTCGGTTACCTCAAACGGAACCTCCGAACCATAAACATTCATTACCAATAACAGAAAAAAGAAAATAATTCGTAACATCGAATTTAATGCCGTTTTATTATTTTTTGAATCTAAAAATACTTTTTCCCTAAACACAAATGTGTCAATAAACACTGGAAACGTTTAGCGTTTTGGGGGAACATTGCCCGTCACCTCCATGTTTATCACGTGTTCCATCCGGTTCTTTTGATCATTCCTAACTTATGTAACACCTAACGGCGTTAATCGGCTTCCCGGCTCATCATTCTGAAACCGGAACGTTTTTTTCGCAACCTGCGTTTTTTCCGTAACCTTCCGGTTGCGGCTCTGAAAGCAACTCAGAAGCCTGCCGAAACCTACCGCATGGAACACGCGATCACCCTAATTGTCTCCCCAAAACAACAAACGCTCCCATTTTTATTTAGGAGCTAATGTACAGATAATACGTTTTTCGGCACGTTTGGGCGGTGATTCGATTTTACTGATGTCATCAAGTTCGGCAATTAAATGTTTGAGAACTTTTTCTCCTTCATCAATATGGGCTAACTCACGTCCTTTGAAAGCAACAGTAATTTGGACTTTGTCTTTATTGTTGAGAAATTCGCGTGCTTTATTGATTTTGACCGCGATATCATGTTCACCGGTTTTAGGACGGAGACGCACCTCTTTGAGTTTTGATTGATGCGTATGTTGTTTTGTTTGCCTTTTTTTCTGCTGATACCGAAATTTACCGTAATCCATAATCCGGCAAACCGGCGGTTTACTGTCTGAGGCAACTTCGACAAGATCAAGCCCCGCCTGACGAGCCATCGCTAAAGCCTCCGATGTATTCAAAATTCCAAGTTGTACTCCCTCTGCGGAAATCACCCGAACTTGCGAGATGCGAATCAATTCATTGACCCGCTGCTTACCAACCTCTTTACTGTCCCGCGGACTATCCATCCTCCTCAACGCCATAGATTCTCCTATGATAATTGTTAATGAAAAAC
>JAIROD010000564.1 GCA_031257725.1 Planctomycetaceae bacterium
CCAAATTTTTTCACTAAAAAATCCCTTGTTTTTTAAGGTTTTTTTGAATAAAATATATTTAATTATATTTTTGTACACGTCCAAAATGATTATCATTTAGTAAAAATTGAAAAACAAGGTAATATATCAGTGGAATTTTTCGGAGATTGAAGTTTATTTTTTACCACCCCCTGCCCCGCCGAAGGAGGGGAATTATTCCCCTCCTTCGGAGGGGCGAGGGGGGGGGGGTCATTCGGAGGAAACGACGGACAAGTTAAAAAAAAATATTCCACTGATATATTACAAAACAAGGGATTTTTAAGGAATTTTGATTAAATTTTTTGGAAAGTACAGTTAACTAAACAACCTCAGTAGCATGAAAATAAACAACAACAAACCTTATTACCTTATTGTTCCTTTTTTTAATAAGGTAATAAGGTTGATTGTAGGGAGGGCTACTAAGGTTGTTTTGTTTGAAAAATAAGGTGAAAATAAGGTTTGTATAAACTTGCTTTGAAAATTCCACTGATATATTACCAAAAAAAATATTCCACTGATATATTACAAAAATCAATGATACGAATAACAACTTTTACAAGGTATCTCGATTATGCATAATTTTGAAGAATATATTAAACAAAATGAGCCGGAAAAAACGGAAAAAAGTTATATCTGGCAAACCGCAATCGGTTTGCAAGAAGTCGATGGGCTGAAACCGTCATCATATCTTATCGAAACAGCAAAACAAAATATTGAAGGCGATATTACGATTGACGAAGTAAAACGGCGGATTGACCATTATTACAAAATCAAGCCGGTCAGAAATGAGAATGACAGAACGGAAGAAGCCGATAAAGTTTCTGCCCGAATTGCCGAAATTTTGTCAGAAAAAACGTTTACTTTTTCACCGGCAGAATATATTACGATTCATAAAAGACTTTTTGAGGGAATTTATTCGTTTGCAGGAAAAATAAGGGATTACAATATTAGTAAAGCCGAATGGGTACTGAACGGTGAAACGGTTTATTATGCGAGTGCCGACAGCATTCACGCTACGCTTAATTATGATTTTGAACGGGAAAAAGAGTTTAAGTATCAGGGATTAAGTTTATTGCAAATGGTTCAACATATTGCGGGATTTATATCGAATTTATGGCAAATCCATGCCTTTGGCGAGGGAAATACGCGGACAACTGCCGTATTTATCATAAAATATTGGCGTACTTATGGTTTCGAGGTCGCCAATACGCTTTTTGCTCAACATTCCTGGTATTTTCGGAACGCTCTTGTTCGTGCCAATTATAATGATTTCAAAAACAATATTCACGCCACAAATAAATATTTAGAACGTTTTTTGAGAAACTTGTTGTTGGGCGAAAATAACGTATTGAAAAACAGAGAATTATTAGTTAATCCCGATAAAGAAAACAACTCTCAATGCGCCGAAGAACAAGATACAAAAATCTCAAAGAACAAAAATTGACCAACAAAGATTATTGTTCCCATCGTCCCTTATATCCTAAATTTTCTGTGTATTTGGTGTATTCCGTGTTCAAAAAATAGGAATTAAAAATAAATTAATTTCAGAAAGGAGTTTAAAAGGTGTTAAACCACGAGATGCAATCGCAAGGTCATTGGTTATTCCGTTGGCGGAGTTATTTGCCGATATTATTTTTTGTTCTGTTTATTCCGGCGTTCTGGAATTTTCAACATCCGTTTGGCAGTCATACGGCGGATTTGATTTGGGAGGGATTTTGTCTTTGTGTTGGGTTGTTGGGATTGTTGATTCGTTGTTTGGTGATCGGCTATGTTCCGAAAAATACCTCCGGCCGCAACACCCACAAACAAATCGCCGAAACACTCAACACTACCGGTATGTACTCACTCGTTCGGAATCCGCTTTATCTTGGTAACTTTTTTATGTGGTCGGCGCCGGTGTTGTTTTTGCATCATTGGTGGCTCTACGCGGTGTACCTTTTGGCGTTCATTTTGTATTATGAACGAATTATTATTACGGAAGAAACATTTCTCGCCGGAAAATTCGGTGAAGCGTACATAAATTGGGCAATGAAAACGCCATTGATTTTTCCCAAAAAACTCCAATGGCAACAACCGGAAATACCGTTTTCGTGGAAAACAGTCATTCGCCGTGAATATCACGGTTTTTACGGACTGATTGCCGCAATGACGGTCATGGAACATGTCGGCGAAGTGGTGGTTCACGATACGATTATTATGGATCCGGTTTGGGGCGCCGTTTTTTGTATCAGTACAATTATTTATCTCATTGTCCGTTTCCTCGCAAAATGCACCGAGTTCTTGCACGTCGAAGGAAGAATTTAGAAGAATACTCCCCACAGGGCTTCGCTCATCATTCAATTTTTTATCGACAAGTCCTAAGCCTAACAACGCGGGGCAAGCCCACGCCGTTAACGTTCGGTAAATTCCGAATTATTAGAGATTCACCACACTTGAAAATTCGTTTTTCGTTTCCAATAAATCGCAGCAGCGTAACATGAGTTAGTTAATCTCGATAAAAAACAACTCTCAATGAATCAGGGGTGGACTGTAAAAACTGGAGAGGTGAATAAGGTTGAGAAAGTGTAGAAATTTAAATTTTTTTGGAGGACTTTATGTCGAAGAAACGCGTTTGTTATTCACCATCTTTTAAGG
>JAIROD010000566.1 GCA_031257725.1 Planctomycetaceae bacterium
CTTGGCTATGGATAAAATTATTATTGATAAATATTTATGTGTTCGGTGTGGACAATGTATCGGGGCATGTCCCGCCCACTTGTTTTATCGCCCAACCCTCAACGATTATCCCTCCACCATCGAAAAAGCAGATGAATATTGCATTTCCTGCAATCATTGTCTTGCCGTGTGCCCCGTTCATGCGATCTCCGTTGACGGAACCAGCGGAGAAATGTGTCTCGATTTTGTCCGGGAAAGTATTCCACGATTTGAACACATCGCTACACTTGCCCGTATGAGACGCTCCATTCGACGTTATGCTGATAAACCGTTGGAAAAACAGATTATCGAACAATTGTTGGATGTTGTTCGCTGGGCTCCTTCGGCAAAAAATAAACTTCCGGTTAAATGGCTCGTTATCAATAATCGAAATAAAATTCTGGAATTAGAGGAACTCGTCGTCCGGTGGATGCACACGCAACCACAACTGGCAGCAATGCGTGAAGCCAATGAACCGGATGGAATTTTTCGCGGTGCACCGTGTGTGATCGCCGCTTACACCGATGAGACCGCAATTTGGCCCGCAGTCGATACGGCTATCGCCGTAGAAACGCTTGACCTTTGCGCCGCCGCAATGCGTCTCGGTTCCTGCTGGGCCGGCTTTTTTATCCGTGCATCTCAAAATGATCCGGCAATTAACCAATGGCTCGGACTGAACGAAACTGAAACGGTTCACGGCGGACTCATGCTCGGCTATGTCGGGGACGAAGCCTATCAACGTGTCCCCTATCGACCAGAATTAGAATTACGATGGATATAAGTATAGTTAATAGTATTGATTGAAATCAAGTAACATAATCAGTTTTTAGAAGTTGCCGTTATTACGCAATAAATAGTTGTATCGAAAAAAATGTTAGATCATTTGTCGTCATTCAATTCTTGTCAATCATTACACTTGCCGTTATAATGTTTCCTTATGAGTGGAGATATGACCTTTCCTGATGATTTTTTAAATAATATCGTATGTGGTGATTGCCTTTCGATTATGAAAGAGATGCCGGACGAATGTTTAGATTTAGTTGTTACTTCGCCGCCATATAATCTCAAAAATTCTACCGGTAACGGTATGAAGGACGGGCGCGGCGGTAAGTGGAAAAACGCGGCGTTGGTCAACGGTTATAGCAATTATGACGATAATATGCCCCACAAAGATTATGCAAAATGGCAACGTAACTGTTTAACCGATATGTTTCATACCAAAAGTAAATGTGTTTGATGTTTTTTATGAATTCAGGTAGAAAAGTTATAGAGATGGAAATACGAGAATCACAAATTGAGGACATATTAGTTACATCGCCAGAACTAACAAAAAATATCCTTAACCTTGATGAAGATCCCAAATTGATAGGTCGTCAGATAATTCTTCCTTCTGGCCGCCTCGATATGCTATACACATACCGGACAACGCTTTTATTACTTGAACTCAAAATTGTTGCTTTTCAAAGGAAATTTATTCAACAAATCTTAAATTACAAGAATGACTTATATGATTTTCAACAAAATGGTAAATTAATTAGTGGAAATATAATACCATTTCTTGTATTGCCTAAATTCAATAACAATAATTTAAAAATTGCAGAAAAGAATGGAATTAAATGTTGTGAATATCATCCAGAAAATATTCTCAAATATTTTTATAGTGAGAAACTCAAACCCATTACATCTTTTGTTGAATTGAAGCCTATTGATATTGGTATTTGGAATATTCATCTGATCAATAAATTTATTTTCAAATTGCAACAAACTAATAGTGTACAAGAATTACAAAATAGATATGATGGTACATCAAAAACTCTTTATAATAAAATTAAATTTGCACATGAATTAGGTCTTATTAGTTGGCGACCCAATAAAGATAGTATTGAATTAACTGAATTTGGAAAAGAATATGTTGACGCGACAGACAAAACTTTTCTTAATCAGTTGAGTGATAAACAAATTATTTTATTACGGAATTATGTTATGCAAAATCCATACAGTTCATCAGTCGTTTTAGGAATAGCATCATTAGTTGAAAGTGTTTTTGCGTTATCAAAGAGTACATATCCGGTATCATTGTCTCAGTTGATTAATTATTTTACTTGTTATTCAGGTAAAATTTATGATTGGCAAACCCCGAAAGCACAATTTAATGGTACAAGAATGTATTCTAATTATGCTATTGAACTGGGATTACTCGCTAAAAATAATGAACACGTTTATCTGACCCCTGACGGTTTTAAATTTGTTATACAGATGCAGTTGCATAAAAGCATAAAATTAATGAACAACTTATCAGTGATCTGAAATGACTACTATACTTGATATTAACAATACTAGTTTGGCTCCAATATATCGCATGTATCAACTAATGATGCATGAGCGGCAATCTATCGCTATTGGCAAAGAGCCTAAATTGTTGAACCGTATTACGTCCAGTCTCAAACTTGTCGCGAATGTGAATAAAGATAAAGATATTTTATCTTTGCAGAAACAAGTTTTACGGAACATTATCGAATCGCGATATTCGAAAACAAAAAATATTGGAGTTCAACATTTACTGTCTGATTTAGACAAAGAAATCACAACGCAGGAAATAATGAACGTTTTTATCTTAACCTGTGAATATATTTTAGTACCATTACAGCAGGCTATTTCTAATATTCCAAGCCATGATAGAGAATATACACAGAATATCGCCAAAGCCTATCTTGATGTCAAAGGTCGTAAAGGTCTTGCGGATGTTATTTCTCTTTGGGATGATCTTGGTCTTAAAGGATGTTTAAATGTGGAACGTACAGAAATTATCCGTGCGTTTACTGCGTTTCGAGTGCTGTTGTCAAATAAAAATATTTTAGAAGATGAAAAAGATATTGTATTGACTGGTTTCGTACAAGAATTTGAACGCCGAGCAGCACAAAAACGTAAAACGAGAGCGGGAGGCAGTTTGGAAGATGTTACCAATTTTATTTTTGGATATTACAACATAAAATGTGCCAAAGCACCGGAGCATTTTCAAACCGATATTGAAGTCGATAATTGGATAAAAACAAAAGATAAGTGGCTTATTGGCATATCGTGTAAACGAACTCTCCGTGAAAGATGGAAACAAGTTACCTCGGCGGATGCTTCGACTCTCAGTAAATTCAAAATTAAATACATTTATCATATTGTAACTTTCGATGAAGATTTATCAGACGATAAATTAGCGTCGTTAGGTGCGTTACGGCATATATTTTTTTTGCCGGACAGTAGCCAACGCTTAAAAGATGCGAGTAAACATATTGTACTTAAAGATTATGTTAAACCAATATCGAAACTTATTGATGTCATTGAGGAACAATTATAAAAAAATCACAACTATTTATTCGTAACTATTAGCCGTTTCGATATTTTGACTTTTGGTATTAAAAGTACGCCAAAATATTAAAATTGTTATAAATCATTTTATTTTACAGGAAAACATTTATGTCCGGACATTCACATTGGGCTGGAATCAAACATAAAAAGGCGTTGGTTGATGCCAAGCGTGGTAAACTTTGGAGTAAGTTGGCAAAAGCGATTATTATTGCGGCAAAACTTGGCGGCGGTGATCCTGATGCCAATATTCGTTTGCGGGCGGCAATTGATGAAGCCAAAGCGGTTAGTTTGCCCAAAGAAAATATCGCACGGGCAATCAAACGCGGTACCGGTGAACTCGGTTCTGAACAATTGGATGAGTTGCTTTATGAAGGTTATGGACCCGGCGGAGTTGCCGTTTTAGCCGAAGCGGTAACTGATAACCGTAACCGAACCTCTCCCGAAATTAAAAAAATTTTCGAAGTCTGCGGCGGTAAACTCGGAACAACCGGTTGCGTTTCGTGGAATTTTGAAAAGAAAGGGTTTTTTGTTATTCCAAAAAATGTTCCTAAAAAAGAGGTGTTAACGGAAGAGGCTGTTATGGAATTGGCATTGGAAGCTGGAGCCGACGATGTTCAGGAAACCGATGACGGGTTTGAAATTACCTGTTCGCCGGAATCCTACGAATCTGTCTCAAACGCCTTACAAAAAGCGGCAATCGAACCGGAAGAATCACAGTTGAGTCTGATACCGAAAGATACCGCAGAAATTTCCGATACAGAAACTGCCGCCAAAATTCTCAAACTCATGGAACTGCTCGACGACCACGACGATATCCAAAAAGTGTCCTCGAATTTCAATATTCCGGAAGAAACGATGTTACAATTAGAATCGTAATGGGAAACCTCGTTAATATTTCAGCGGAATGTTCGTGTCAGCAGAGAATGAAGGGAATGAATAGTGTAAAATGAAAAAGTTACCAATTGGAATCCAGTCGTTTGAAGATATCCGCAATAATAATTATTTGTATGTGGACAAAACGGAATATCTTTACCGGTTAATTACAACCGGCAAAATTTATTTTCTTTC
>JAIROD010000156.1 GCA_031257725.1 Planctomycetaceae bacterium
TCGCTATTTTGGGGATTTCCGGTGAGCAGTGAAGCAATATTATTCATTCCGCTTTCCGCGATCGTCAACATGCTATTGGCTTGCGAAACATTTTTTTGAGCGGATTGAACACCTTTGATGTCTGCCCGCAATGCTTCCCGAATAATCAATCCGGTCGGATCATCCTGAGCAGTGTTGATTCGCTGACCGGTTTCCAACCGTCGCGTTGAGTTTGCAATTTCATTGCTAATACGGTTGTAAAACAGAACCGACCGCATTTCCGGAATGTTCGTACTGAAATAGATTGTCATGATGTTGATTTATTTGTTTGAGGAAAAAATTACCAATTAACACGGTTATTTTGAATTTGACAAAGATAACCATTATAACGAATGTAGGTATTTTAGACAAAATAAATCGAATATTCAATCGGCACTTTAAGAAAAAGCAGAAAAATTAGAAAATTTATTAAAATTGTTAAAATTAGGGTAAATTGAAAAGATGTCTTATCCTATTTTTATCCGTACTGTCCCTAATATACCTAACATCCATACTATCCCTAAAGTCCCACTTATAGAGACATTGAAGACAAAAGCGACTAATTGGACAACAGCGGCTAATTAGACAACAGCGATTAATTGGACAACAACGATTAATGGGGTAGTTGGAACTAATGGGGCGAGATAGATAAATTTTTCCGATTATTGAAAATATTCCGGCAATAAGGTTCGTTCTGATTCTTTGGGGTTTATTTTGACGATTAAAAACTTCGTGATTACTTTTTGGTGACATTAACGGAGGAAAATGTCAATGGGCAACCCGATAAACCGGCTTTTGGAATTGGATACCCGGCATGGTGAATTGCTTGATCGTCTTGCAGAGTTGGATCAGCAGATCAAAGAGGTTCTGGACGATTGGACAAAAACGAAAGAATTTTTCCCAACAGAACAGCCCAAAGAAGTATTGGAAATCGAATCGGAGATTTCTCTTAACGCGGCATAAAATCGCAACATTAAAGCGAAAACGTTAAAGCCGTTCAATATCAGGGCTTGCTATTTCAGGTCGGTCATGTATAATCCGGCTTTCTATTTGGTTTTATACATTTCTCCGAATTTTTATTCAGTAATGTCCGACTCTTCTATTCAGATTCCGGTTGAAGAGATTATTCCTAATGGTATTCCGCGTCGTAAACGCGGTGTTCCTGAAGGTCTTTGGGTACGTTGTCCGGGATGTCAGGCTACTATTTTCCGAAAAGAAGCGGAACGGCGAATGAATGTCTGTCCTGAATGTGATTATCATTGGTATGTTTCGGCACAGCAACGAATTACACAAGTTTTCGACGAAGGAACTTTTGAAGAATGGAATGCAGATCTTTTGTCCGCTGATCCGCTCCAATTTTGTGATCGGCGTTCTTATCCTGATCGAATACGTGAAGATCAATTATTGACGGGTTTGAAGGAGGCGGCGATTGTTGGGGTTGGTCGGGTACGTGCGCGACGGGTTGCGTTTGGCGTGACCGATTCACGTTTTATTATGGGCAGTATGGGTTCGGTGGTTGGTGAAAAATTGACGCGAATCACTGAACGGGCAACCGAAGAAAATCTACCGTTGATCATTCTTTCCGGAAGCGGCGGCGGAGCCAGAATGCACGAAGGCATCCTTTCGTTAATGCAAATGGCAAAAGTTTCCGCAGCCTTAGCCCGATTTCATCAATCCGGCGGTTTGTACATTTCCGTGATGACCAATCCGACTATGGGTGGAGTTGCCGCCAGTTTTGCCATGCTTGGCGATTTAATTTTTGCCGAACCTAAAGCCTTGATTGGTTTTGCCGGTCCAAGAACGATTAAAGCAACACTCCGAATGGAATTACCAAAAGGTTTTCAAACGAGTGAGTTTCTTCTGGAACACGGCTATATTGACCGCATTGTAACACGGCAGGAATTGAAAAGTGAGATTGCAAGAGCTATCGATTATTGCGGAAAATAAATAGGGAATCTCTAATAATTCAGGATTTACCAAACGTTAACGGCGTGGGCTTGCCCCGCGTTGTTCGACTTAACCCTAAAACACGGGGTAAACCACGTTGTTAACTATTAATTAATTTATTAATTAATAGGCAGAAAATAAAAAATTGAATGATGAGAGATGCCCTAATTAATGAATTAACGAATTAATAGGGGTTGTCCCAAAAATGGATCGCTCATCAAATTCAATTCGTCAAACGTAAAATGCACGACTGAATAGTTACCAAAATAGATAGAAATTGCAAGATTTACAGAGATGATTTTTTAATTTGTCAATTCTGTAAGTTTTGTTCGTTCTGTTTTAAAAAATCAGGTTTTTAGAAAGTTTCCAGAGATAATAGAATAATCCAATGATTACTTTTGATTGTCCCGTTTGCGGCAAACATTATACGTTTAGTGATCGGTTCAGCGGTCACCCGATGGTTTGTACTGGTTGCAGGGCTTCTCTTGTTGTTCCCAAAATTGAGGAAAATACCGATCCGGTTATACCGCCGCCGTTGCCGACTCCATCCGATTCACCATTGCCGATTCCGCCGTTGCCGACTCCATCCGATTTACAATTGCCGATTCCATCGCTTCCAATTCCACCGCAATCGGTTTCAGCCTCCACCGTTCCACAATCGCCTGAATTGCCGGTTTCGCCGACAGAGGATCACGATGAACTGGCAATTCTTGCTTACGTCTTTGAAGAAAAACAACAGGAAAAAGAAAAAGAAAAAACATTGCCGCAACCGCCGGCAATTTGTGAAATACAAAACAAAAAAGAGGAACCGGAAACAAAAAAGACTCACTCAATTCTTTATCGCGGAGGTATTGCTCTGAGTTTTTTGTGTGTTGTCGGCATGGCGGTTTTTTCGATATTTTGTATCGATTGGCGAGGTCATGATCCGCGACCGGAAATATTGGAAAAAATCGTACAACATAAAATCCAGACCTTAGTTAATGCCAAAAGTAAGGAGATAGAAGCCGAAACATTACGATTGCGTTCACTCGAATTGTGGAATCAGGCGGAAGAATCTATTGACGCTTTAATCGTAACTCTTGGTAAAAATGATATAAAGCGGGAAAATAAAGAATTGACAACGGAACAACGTCTGAATGATCTTCACAAGATGATTCAAACGGCTGTCCATCAAGCCGCCGAAACGGAAATCAACAGAAAAAATACAATTTATAACGCTAAAATTTACAGAGCGGAAAGTCAATTCTTTGAAGAGTGTGAAATTAAATTACAGGAACAAATTCGGCAATTCCCCAACGACCGTGCCTACTCCGCAATGCCGACTTTCGATACGGAAAACAGCACGATTCCGGTTGAAGAACCGATTATGCTGGATTCGGACTGGACAGAAAATCATTTTGGTCGATTAAATTTTCCCGAAATGACGGAAGATCGGTTTTATGCTGCATTTGATGCAGTAAAACGTCTTTACGGTGATAAATCGCTTCGGGTGACGGCATTAGAGCAAAAACCAATTACCGTTTTGTTTTTTGAAAATGTTGCCAAAAACAATCTGATCACACCGGAACATGCCGGATGTTTTGCATTTTCGATTCGTTTTCCGGCAATAACCGATTTGCTGCGAATCGGAACCAACGCCGATATTGGAAAAATCGGAGCCTTTCGAATCCGATTGGTTTATCCGTCGGGACATATCGATTTCGAAACGGTTTCACCAAGATATTGTAACGCATTGTTTTACGATGCCTGCGGAACATTTGTTCCGGTTGAATTTCCATTGACCGGCGATTCTTTTTGGAAGCGAACCGACCATTTCGACGGTTCAAAAACGGAATGGAATAAAACGCCTATTGACCATATTGAAATCCGTCTTACACCGCTTTCCAATCAAACAACTTTTTGGCTTGACGGAATAGCCTTGACCGAAAAAATTTCACGCGGACCGTATGATTTATTGCGTGCGGAAACTCAGCAAACGGATATCCGAAATCGTGTCAAAGAATTTTTTAAACTTCCACATTCAAACAGCGAATCAAACAATAATTCAAACAATAATTCAAACAATAATTCAAATAATAATTCAAATAATAATTCAAATAATAATTTATCCGGCGATGAAATTTTGGTACAACGTTCAGACGATGAATTGCCGAAATCAGCCGGAACGGATTCAATGCGTCGGCTATTTCAGTGGGTGTTACACGATGCGCAGGGAAAAATTCATCTCCGATACGGTAATCATGTTCTTTCGTTGGATTCCCGACATCCGTTGCCTGAACTTGACGCAACAATAATCATTGAAGAGATCAATCTCGCCGGTTTTCGTAATTTGACGGACGAACATCTGAATCAATTGAGTAATTTGAAAACCATCAAACGTTTGAATCTTTCCCGAACCGCATTAAAAAACGAACGCCTTGCTAAACTGAACACACTCACTTCGTTGGAATCGTTGAATCTGGGGGAAAACGAACTAACTTTTGAAGGACTTACGGCGATTCGGACATTGAAACAACTCAAAGAATTGAATCTTGACGGTATTAAAACCGGACTTGACGGAATGGATGCTCTTGGGACATTAGTTTCGTTACGTTCTTTGAGTTTGAGCCGATCCGCGATGGATAACAGCGATCTGATTTATCTTTTGCCTTTGGCGGAATTGGAAACAATTAATTTGTCTTCTACAAAAATCGGAGACAAGGGATTACCGATTTTCCGTGTGTTCACGGAACTTCGGTCACTTGATTTATCGGAAACAAGAATTACGGACAACGGTATTGGTTCATTAATTCCGCTCCGCAATCTTCGTGAACTGAAATTGAACAATACGGCGTTAAGCAACACCTGTTTGGAAAGTCTTGGCAAAATTCAAGGGCTTGAAACTATTTCCGTTGCCAATACTGCGATTACCAAAGACGGAGTTCGCCAA
>JAIROD010000654.1 GCA_031257725.1 Planctomycetaceae bacterium
TTTGATTTACAATGCCGCACTCAAAGGAACCAGCGCATGGTCAAATCTTTATCTTGACCGCGATCACAACGCCCAACCAACGCAAACACAAAAGAATAATTCGTAATTGCTGATTATTATTATTATTATTATTATTATTATTATTATTATTATTATTATTATTATTATTATTTTGAAAAAATAGAATAAGGTAATAAGGTTATGTGTTGTTTTGCCCTGTTGCTACTAAGGTCGTTTTGTTAGAAAATCAGGTTGAAAATAAGGTTTTGTGAAACGATGACGATACGTTTGGGAATATTCCACTGAATTACCTATTTTTTATTGTGGATTGTCAATGGAGAGCATCGATGTTATACTTGGTTCACTTGTCAATTTACCTTATTTATAATAACGCAATCTTTTCAGGTTGTTTTGTGGAATAAAAAATGCATCACCGCAGCGGGTGATGGTGTGCCATGAAACCAAATACCGCGTTTACATTGGTGGAACTTCTCGTTGTTATCGGAATTGTCGCTCTTCTTCTCGGATTGCTCCTTCCGGCAGTTCAAGCCGCTCGCGCTACCGCCCGAAAATTGCAATGTAATAACAATATGAAGCAAATCGGTCTCGCCGCTCACTATTATCATAACCAATATGACCAATTTCCCCCGTCAAAATGGGGGATTCAGGACATAAACGATTCAAGAATTAAACACCATGTTCTGTCCTTCTTGTTACCGTTTCTGGAACAACAATCTCTTCACGATCAAATTGATTTCGGTAAACATTGGTTTGATAATGAAGCAACAAAAATTCGTTTACCGATTTATCTTTGTCCCGAATCGCCCAAACAATTCCAGTATAATAAATACGAATATTTTACCGGTGATTACACTGTTGCGGAACAAATACAACGCACTGAAGGAAAAATCAAATTATTGTTCGACAATAACATCGTAACTAAACGGGGCAGTCCTTACGGATTGTATGGAATGCTCCAACCACCACATGAAAAAATTGTTTCGATTGTTTCGGTAACAGACGGAATTTCTAATACGATCATGTTTTCCGAATGCGCCGCACGACCATTTGAGTATCAAATAGGACGGCAATTTGTTGATACGGCACCAGATCAGCGAAAAAAATGTGGTGCCGATTGGTCAAGCAACATATCCCCATTTTATATTAAAGAATGCTGCGGGGCAGGCGGAACACAATTATTTAATTGTACCAATAAAAATGAAATCTATAGTTTTCATTTTGGCGGAGCCAATTTTTGCTACGGCGATGGTTCCGTTCATTTTCTTTCGGAAACAATTCACCCCGAAATTTTCATCTCCACCTTCACCGCCTACGCCGGAGACTGATTAGTTAATAGACCTTTTCTCTAACTTGAAATGACCAAACTTACATAAGAGAACTTTTACCTTTATTTTTATTTTTATTTTTTTACCACTAAGGCGACGAAGACGCACAAAGATTGTCTATTACGATGTCTTGGTGCGACTTGTTCGCCTTAGTGTTTTAATGTTCATGGTTTGGGAAAAATGTTGAAGGGGGTAGGGAAAAGGTCTAATAGGTCGTATGCGTTATTGGGGACGTAGCGGTTGAGAAAAATTTAGAGGGACAGCCGACGCAATGTTTCGCCGAAACATTGCCTACTTCTTGATTATTGGTCTGATGATAAATAATAGGATCGCTGCTGAATAGTTACAAAAACAATAATACAAAAATGCGTCCCCTATCAAAATAAGATTGGATTGTTGATGATTATTTCACATTTTTTTGGGGGCGTTGGTAATCGAAGGGAACAATAAAAAAATTCCGTCCCGCTAGGGACGACCTGTTGGTAGAAAACGGTATCGCAACATGATTCACGTCCCGTAGGGACGCAATGTTGGTGAAATTTATATTTGGTGTTTTTTCTACCAACATTTCGTCCCTACGGGACGCGTGTTTTTGATTGACTTCGTTGGCTACCAATATGTTGTCCCTACGGGACAGAAAAAAGAATATTCACCGCAACTGAATAGTTACAATTGTGAATGACACAATTGGCTTGGAATCCTACGTAGCGACGCAATGCATTGCGTCGCTACAAAACCAAATGTAATGTTAAAGGGTAGCGTTAGTCGGCTTCCCTACTTATCGTTCTGAAACCGAGATGTTTTTTCGCAACTTTCCGGTTGCGGCTCTGAAAACAGCCGCCATGATTATGGATGTAAATAATTATGTTTCGTTTTGTTGTTATTCAAATACCTCCCATGAATCTGCGATAAATTCAAAACACCCAACACTATCCAGATAAATCATGTAATGATGATAATTTTGATCGTTTCGTAAATGTGGTTTTGTGTTTTTCTTTATTTCAGCAGACCAATCAGAATTTTCTATTTCAACCAAAGTATCATAGGCTTTATCAATATGCCATACTGTACAACAACGCTCATTTCGCGTCCTTTGAGCGGAAACTTTATGAAAAACGATTCTGCCGGTGATCATTTTATCATCAGGTTTATCGTCAGGTTGATAGGCAAACCTGATTTCATCTCTTTCATATAAATATGCTTCTTTTAAAAAACTTGTTGATGCTACAGGTACGGAATACAGTACGTTTTTAACACCGTTCAAATATTCCAAACAACCATCATAATGTTTCAAAAGATTTTGATTCCGATTCCGAACAAGTGTTGTTGCGTCGTTCAAATATTCCAAACAACCATAATGTTTCAAAAGTCTCAGACCATTACCGCCGCAAAAAAGATAAAAGAACGAAATAAAAAAACAACACCGAAAATTTAACGTACTTAAATCATTGACGATTAAGTGAATGATGAAAGCACAAAATCCGCCAAAACCGTAAACAAACATAATATAAAAAAGAAAGAACACAACAGAGGAAAGAATTGACGAATGTCGTACATTTAATATTTTTATCAGAAATAAAGGAAACAAATATCCTATCAACAATTCCAAAAAACAATAACGAACGTATGTTTGAGGTGTTCCGAACATTAATTCGTTACCGCGTTCAAGTACACTCCTCATCTCTGCGGAAGAAAACGCTTCCAGAATTTGAAAAAAAAGAATTTGAAAAAAACCTATAAAAAACAAGACTACTGTAATCAATTTTATTTGCATTTTCTACTCCCGCTACATTCCCAAACTATTGCACAACGCTTACCGAAAGAGTTAAATTTTCGCCGTCAATGGAATGGGCGATTATTTCCGTGTTGGGAACGGCATTCTTTTTCAGATCAATAGCAAGCGTCTCATTTTTAATGTACTCAATATGTTGTCGCAGCGCATCGGCTAATACGTTGGACGAAGTTTCAAGACCCACCAGAATCCGGTCAGTGTAATTCAAATTCAATTCCTTGCGGCGATCCTGAATTAAACGAACAATTTCCCGCGCACGTCCTTCGGCTAAGAGTTCATCGGTCAACTCCGTCGAAAGAACAACAACACACGATTCCCCCTGAGCAGCAACCCAACCTTCTTTGGCTTGAAGCCGGATTTGAATTTCTTCCGCCGTCAGTTCAACATCGCCGTCAGATAATTTCAGTACGATTTTCTTGTTCTTGTCCATTTCGGCAAGCAACGCCGCACTGTCCGCTTCACTCAACAATTGTTTCACTTCCGGTAACTTTTTGCCGAGTTTTTTGCCTAACTTTTTGAAATCCGGCAACACCGAAAAGGAAACATAATCATTGAATTCATTTTTGTCTTCGATCACTTTAATACTTTTGATATTCAATTCATCCTGAATTACCCGAACATTGTCAATCACATCGGAATCCCAAAAGATTTTCGAAACAGCATCGCCGGAAAACAAAACCTTCATTCCCGAAAGCGGTTGACGAACTTTCAAATGTCCGTTTGAACGCGCGGCACGACCCAACCAAACAATTTCACGCATCAACCTAATTTCGTTCAACATTTTTTCATTGATCAGATTTTCGTCCGCTTTCGGATAATCGGCAAGATGAACGCTTTCCAATCCGCCGCATGGCTGATCATTGTTTTTCGTATTAACAAGATGTTGCCAGAAATGTTCGGCAAGAAACGGAGTGAACGGAGCAATCAATTTGGTAACAACAATCAAGCATTCGTACAATGTCCAGTAAGCGTCGTATTTTGACGTGATTTTTTTCGGGTCATCTTCGGTTGCGGAACTCCAGAACCGATCACGGTTTCGACGAACATACCAGTTGGAAAGCGCATCAACAAACGCGGTTAATTCTCCACATGCGGCAAAATGATCGAACCGATCCATTGCTTCACAAACAGATTTAACCGTCTTGTTCAATTCGCTAAGAATCCAATAATCGAGTTGCGGACGCGCTTTAATCGAACGATAAGGCTTATCGGATTTTTTCGCTGACGCCAAACAAAACGGATTCATTTGACCGTCATCATCACGCAATACGTCAGGATGAACCAGTTGCAACGGTTCAAATCCGTCGATTTTACTGTAAACTTCGTAAAACGAAACAATATTTTGTAAACGCAGAATAAATTCCGGCAAACTGTCTTTAATTGCCGATTCACTGTAACGAATTGCCGTCCAGGGAGTTTGATTGGCGTAAAAATACCAACGCAATGCGTCGGCTCCGTATTTGTCGAAAATTTCGGACGGTTCACGATAATTCCGTTTACTTTTCGACATTTTCTGACCGTCCTCACCCAACATCAGACCGAGAACAATACAATTTTTGAACGGATGCGGTAACGCCAACGGCAACACTTTACCGGTTGATTCTTCAACGCCGCCAAACGGAGCGGTGGAACCGTCGAACACCATCGTACTAATCGCCAGTTGACTGTAAAACCAACCGCGTGTTTGGTCAATCGCTTCACTGATAAAGTCGGCGGGAAAATGTTTCCGAAATTGAGTGATACTGTTATGTTGATACGGAAATCCCCATTGAGCAAACGGCATCGCTCCCGAATCAAACCAACAATCAATCACTTCGGGAACACGCCGCATTCGTTTGCCCGGCGCAAACGGTGAATCGTAAGTTATTGCATCAATATAGGGTTTATGAACAATTAAATCGTCATTCAACGCCGGATTGTTTTGTTTCGCTTCCATCCAAACTTCGGTTCCCTGAACGCCTTTTTTCTGCAACAATTCCGCGTAAGAACCAATCGCTTCCGCCTGACCGGTTTCTTCGCAAACCCAAATCGGTAACGGCGTTCCCCAAAACCGTTCACGCGACAACGCCCAATCAACATTCGACTCTAAAAAATTACCGAAACGTCCGTTTTTGATGTGTTCGGGATACCAGTGAATCGCCTGATTATTGGCAAGCATGGCGTTTTTGAACTGGGTCGTTTTCACAAACCAACTCTTGCGCGGATATTGAATTAACGGGTCTTCCTCACTGCGCCAACAAAACGGATAATCGTGTAGATATTGTTCTTGATGAAACAATAAATGTTTCGAGCGAATATCTTTGATAATTTCTTTATCCGCATCTTTAACCCATTTTCCGGCATAAGGACCGGCAAGATCAGTAAACGTTCCGTCCGGCGCAACACAACAGAGTAATTCGGGACCTTCACCGTCCGCGAATCTTGCTTTTTCGGATTGCAACACGTCAAAATCAACTTCACCGAATGCCGGAGCCTGATGTACTAAGCCGGTTCCGGCTTCCAGTGTTACGAAATCAGCACCGACAATACGCCATGCGGCGGATTGTTTTGTTCCGGTTTTGAGTGTTCCCGACGACTTGCCGAGTTGATCATAATAAAACGGAAACGGAGGAATGTATCTCATACCGACCAAATCTTTTCCTGAATAGGTTTCAAGAATTTGTGCTGTCCGTTTGGTTTTGGCGGTAATTGTTTCGACGAGGTCTTTTGCCAACACACTCAGCCGGTCATCAACGGTTCCTTCTTCATCAGTCCAACGCACTACGGCATATTCAAAATCGGGATGAACAGCGGCAAACTGATTGCACGGCAATGTCCATGGGGTTGTTGTCCAGACGAGTAGATCGACAACTCCGGTGAAGCCGTGTTTTGAATTAACCGTAATAGCGAGGTCTTCGTTAAACATTGCCCAATTGTTGTCGGGCAGTGCGTCCACTAATGGGAAACGTACAAAAACGCTTGGATCGGCAACTTCCCGATAACCTTGTCCGACCTCGCCGGAGGACAAGGCCGTACCGCCTTGAGCCCACCACCAAACGATTTTATGACCTTGATACAACAATCCGCGTTCGTAAAGAGTTTTGAGCGACCACCAAACGGATTCGACATAACTTTTATGATAAGTTACGTAGGCTTTGTCGAGATTAACCCAAAAACCGAGCCGTTCGGTGAGTTCTTCCCATTGTTTCATATACCGAAACACGCTTTCCTGACAGCGGTGGATAAACGGTTCGATTCCGTAATGTTCAATTTCATCTTTTGAGTGGATACCGAGTTCTTTGCAAACTTCCACTTCAACCGGCAAACCATGCGTATCCCAACCGCCTTTCCGTTCACAAAGAAATCCTTGCATTGTTTTATAGCGCGGATAGAGGTCTTTGATTGCGCGGGTGAGACAATGTCCCGGATGGGGCAAACCGTTTGCGGTTGGCGGACCTTCGTAAAAAACAAACCGTTTGGAATCTTGGCGGCTTTTGAGCGATTTTTCATAAATCCGCTGTTCGTTCCAAAATTTTAAGATGACAAGTTCTTGTTCAGACAAGGATTGTGTTTCGTTGGATTCGGTCGAAACGTTCATAGAATCAAAGGAATGTGGGAAATAAAATGGTCACAAACACCATGTTTATGATGCTAATAGCATTGTACCAAACATTCCCTTTTTGACCAGCCCTATTATACTGTGTGGCATCTCTAATAAATCGTAATATATCAGCGGAATTTGCGAAAACGTATTGGATTGCTTTAACAAACCTTATTTTGTAATATTTCAGTGAAATATTTTTTTTAACTATTCCGTCGAGGAAGGTAGGCAATGTTTCGCCGAAACATTGCGTCGGCGTACTCGCCGACTTGCCCCTGTGGACGGCTGGAAAGTAAAAGCCAACAGCATACAACACAACAACAAACCAACCGGCGCAACCTTTCGGCGAAAGGTTGCCTACCTCCCTCGACTGAATAATTACAAATAAACTTCAATCTCCGAAAATTCCACTGATATAT
>JAIROD010000765.1 GCA_031257725.1 Planctomycetaceae bacterium
TTTGGCGGTTGTACGGTATCGCTGACAGAGTCGTCAAAAGTCGAAAATATTTCAAAAACGATAAATGAACAATACTTCACAAAAACAAATATTAAACCAACTGTTTTTGCAACACGTCCCGCTCACGGAGCAATGATTGTTGAAAAAGAAACGTAAATAACATAACGTTAATAACATAAAAGGTTAAAGTATATGGTGAACGTATGTACAAAAGACCATTTCTGAACAATTTTATCGTTTTTTGATTATTATCGAAGCAGTAATTCTCTTCATTTCTGCTTGCACTTCAAAAAAATTATCCCCAACACTATTATCGTATCGAAAAATTTAGACTATTTCTATGTTCATGGACAAGCACGCCATGCGTAAACAAATTTAAAAAATTCTACTGAAAAATATTACAATTCCACTAACAGATTACTTTATTCGTGAAAATTTATGATCATTCGCGGATAAAATGAATTACTAAAAATGCCCTTGTTTTAATGAGGTAATGAAGTCGGTCTATCTTATATCTTTGGACAGAGGTTGTTTTATCAGAAAAATAAGGATTTGGAAAAAAAATCAACATTCGTAGGAATATGCCGCTGAATAATTACAAAGAAGCAATGTACCGTTACGTTAAAACCAATTGGGAATCACCATCAACAGGAAAAACAGCAATAATTGTACAATTTCTTTTTTATCGGGACAAATATTTTCCGAAGTCAATGGAATCTGTCCGTCATAACCTCGTGTCTGCATTGATTTATACACCCATTCGCTCTTGAGATAAGACTGAATAAAAACAGAACCCCACAACATCGCAAAAGAACGGGCAAATCCTTTTATGTTACGGTATCCGCCGCGACAAAGTTGTGATTTCATTTTAACAACCGCCATTTCCATTAACAAAAAAATGAACTGATAAATCAGCATCGCCAATGTAATCAGAATCGGCGGACAACGCAATCCGTGTAAAAAACAAAGCATCTCTCTGAAAGGAGTTGTTAAAATAATAAAATAAAAACAAGACGCCGCCGACAATGATTTACAAATCAAACGGCAGGCAAGCGATAATCCGTTTTCCGAAATAAATAAACAATAATTCCCGATTTCCCACAAAAACACACAATCAGGCGGTGAAGGTAAACGGTCAATATTGACAATAATTCCTATTACACTAAGAAACAAAAAACAAAGCGGAATAATCATGAGACGAATATAGTCCGCCCGGTAAATCCCTGCCTTAAAAATTGTTATAGAAGACATAATCACAAAAATCATGGCAAAAGAAATAAGACTTCTTGAACAAATACACGCCAATAACGCAGTTCCTCCCCAACGGATTCTCCATTGGAATGACTGATCTTTTAAGCCGGAAATGTAAGCGTATTGATCAATGTTTCTCATTTTTGTTTTGCATCATGTTTTCCTTTTAAGTATCCGATACAATAAAAAATAACACCGGAACCCAATGCGGCTTGAAGTGCAAAGAGCAGGCTTTCCGTTTCACCGCCGGGCGGCGCCCAAAAAGGATCGAACCAAGGTTCATAATCATTACTGATTTCCAGAACCGTTTCTTTTGCCAGCGTGTCCGCTCCCTCAAAGTCTGAATTTTTAATGACTAGAAGCGGTAATGTTGAAACTAAAACCGCAATAAGGAGCAAAAAAATATTGTGTTTCCAATTCATGTTCATAAATAATATTCTCCGAAAGGTTTTATTGTATCCCGCGCATAATCGGTAATAATATTAATCAAAACAACGGTTAAAATACCTTCAGCAATCGCCAACGGAATTTGAGTAAATGCGAAAATTCCTGCAAATTTTGCAAACGACGCCGTAACACCGCCGACTTCACTTGGATGTGCAAGGGCAAGTTGCAGCGATGTCGTAACATAGGTTGCCAGATCGCCTAAAAAAGCCGCAAAAAATATAGTTACTGATTTAGGGCTGCCTGCTTTTTGCAACGACCAATAAACAACAAACGCAATAATGGGTCCCAAAACTCCCATAGAAAAAGTGTTTGCGCCCAAAGTGGTCAATCCGCCGTGAGCCAATAAGACCGCCTGAAATAAAAGTACAATTACCGATAATACACACGCAACCGATGGTCCAAATAGAATAGCCGCAAAACCAAGTCCGGTCATGTGTGAACTGTTTCCGGTCAATGACGGAATTTTGAGAGCAGATAAAACAAAAGTAAATGCGCCCGCCATTGCAAGAAAAGTAATCGCTTGAGGATGCCGGATAAGCAAACGGTTAATTTTTGTAATACCAAACATTAAAAAAGGAACACACAATATTCCCCAAATAATGCAGGCAGACGGAGGAAGAAATCCCTCCATAATGTGCATCGCTTGCACCGGTTGGATTATCATAATAAAAATTATGAATGCCGATAAACCTGTTAAAACACGATTCCTCTTATGATTGTTCAACATAAAAATCTCTTTTTGTAATGGTTTAAATTAAAATTTGTAATTATTCTGATTGTTTTGGAATTTTAGGGAGTTTTTCTTCAAAATTTTCGAAACGGTTAAAAAACTCTAGGGGCATAAAGGACAATAGTAACCAGTGAAACCAATAATATTTACAATCATTGTTGTTGTTGTTATTGTAATATTTTTTCATTTTTTCATAAATCATCATTTCATCCACAGAGCATATTAGAAACATTAATTTATCCTTTTTGTTGTTATTTCATGAATTTGTACAGGAGTGTATTAAGATTCCGTCTTCCTGGATGAAGACGATAAATTCTATTCGGAGATTTCCTTTTGTTCTCGCATTTAAGTGAAACGCAATTTTTTGACCGATACTTTTCCAAACGTCCTGATGTTTTCCATATTGCCGGAGAACAGACATAGCCGCTTCCACCGTAACACTGTTCATTATCGCATAAATTGCATCTGATGGAAGCCCCCACATCGCTCCGTGCGCAGCAATAATATTTTTCAACGTCGCCGTTAGTCTCGCCGATTTTGAGATAACTGGAATGCTTGGAAATTTCAGGAGTCGTAAATGTGTAAAGTTTCATATTAAGATTCTGCTATTACGGCGTTAATTAGCGACATTTTGTTCT
>JAIROD010000826.1 GCA_031257725.1 Planctomycetaceae bacterium
TTTTTTTAATAAGGTAATAAGGTTGATTGTAGGGAGTCCTTGGGGCTACTAAGGTTGTTTTGTTTGAAAAATAAGGTGAAAATAAGGTTTGTATAAACTTGCTTTGAAAATTCCACTGATATATTACGATAATACTGTAATTGCTTCAGTTGCCCGATCAATTTCCGCAATAAACACGTTAAACATTTCTGTATTATTGATATGAAATCCGAAATGGTACCGATAATGCATTCGGTTATCGGGCATCTGTTCGCATCTATCAAAAAGTAATTCGAGTTGCTCTTCCGAAAAAATTCCTTTCGGATAATACTCTTTGAATTTTTCCACAATCAAAAAAACTCCATTTTGTACCCGTCTGTAGTAGATAATCCGAACTCACGAATAGTTAGTGTTACTTTGTGGCATTATTGAAAATGTCAGTGTAAACAAAAAATCATATATACGTTTTGCTTGTTTGATGGCAATTTTGGCATCGCTTTCTGTAATTTCGTCATTGTCCGGATATCTTGTTGTTACGGAGTAGAGAGTTAATTCACCGCAATCACTTAATATTGTTTCGATAATGCGATTCGTTTTGGCACACAGACGACAAAGCAAAATCAAATCGTGAGTTTTGGGCGGTTCAATTCCTTGACTCACTAAATAACCTTTCAACGTTTTTTCAGTTGATTGTTGGCAGTGATAACATGTTATATCAATTTGTTTTGGGTGCAAATCTTCAAAAACATGAACAGCAACCACTAGATCGTTTGCCGCTTTTTCAAACCATTTTTTTGCAAGATCATTTTTGTTCATAAATTAAAATTCCTTCGCGGGCAATTTTTCTTTCAAGTGAAGGCAATTCACTTAATGACTTAAAATCACGAGCGTAACCGGCAAGAATATCGACCGATTTATTTATTTTATTAGCCAGTAATTTTTTGTATATTCTGCGTCTGATTTCCAACGGACGAATAGAATCATTGGGTAATACCACATAAATATCAAAATCACTCGTCTCATTTGGATTCCCATACGCATACGAACCAAATAAGTAAATCTTCTCACAGTTCACCGTTTTTTTTATCATCCCGACAATTTCCTGAATTTCCCGCATCATTAAATTATTGTCCATATTAAAACTCTTTTCGGTTTAACTCATTACACTTGAAAATTCAGTTTTCGAACACAGAAAACACGGAAAAGTATTACTAAAATTCTGCGCATTCTATGATTTCTGTGTTCAAAACAACAAAAAACAGATCGCCGTCAAAACGTAACTTTTGGGGTTTGTCGTTCGGATTCATTTTCGATTTCAAATAGGGTTGCCTCGCCGAAGTTGAACATTCCGGAAACAATATTCGACGGGAAAACTTCACGGCTCGTATTGTAATCCATAACAGAATCGTTATACGCCTGCCGTGAGAACGCGACTTTGTTTTCCGTTGAAGTCAATTCTTCCTGTAACGCAAGCATGTTTTGGTTTGCCTTCAGATCAGGATATTGTTCGACAACAACCATGAGCCGATTCAACGCCCCCGTCAATTCGCCTTCCGCATGGTTCAGCTTCTGCATCGCCTGCGGATCACTCGGGATCCGCCGCCGCTTTCCCCGCCGCACCCAACGCCTGATTTCGTGCGTTAATCACCGCTTCAAGCGTTTCACGTTCATGTTTGAGATAACCCTTGACCGTTTCGACAAGATTCGGAATCAAATCGTAACGTCGTTTTAACTGAACGTCAATTTGCGCAAAAGCATTTTTGTACCGATTACGTTTTGCAATCAAACCATTGTAAATTCCAATGATCCAAAGAAAAACAACAACCACTGACAAAAATAACCCGCCAAGAATTACTAAACTCAATACTCCCATCATTAAGTCTCCCCTAATAATACGTTGTTAAAGTTAAAAGGTTAAAATAAGTAATTTGTTATTGCAACGAAATAAAGTTTATACATTCGTTTTGCAAACATTCAACCGACTTGCCGGTTCGTAAATCTTTTACCTGACATTTTTGTTGCTGAAATTCGTCCTCGCCGATAATAACGGCATAGCGATAACCTCTTTTGTCGGCATACTTTAATTGTTGACCAAGTTTTTTGGCTTCGGGATAAAGTTCCACGCCAATTCCTTTGCTCCGCAATTCCGTAGCAAATTTCAGATAATCCGCAAGCCGTGTTGCAACAAAATACGGCAGGAACACTTCAATCGGAGTTGACGTTTTTTCGATCATACCAAGTTCCTCCATCGCGGAAAGAAGCCGGTCTAAACCAAGCGATGCCCCCACTCCCGATAATTCCTGTTTCGTATAAAGTCCGGCTAAATTGTCGTAACGACCGCCGCTGCAAACACTGCCGATTGAGGGTAAATCGTCCAGAAATGTTTCGTAAATTGTTCCAGTGTAATAATCCAAACCACGCGCAATCGAAACGTCAATAACAATCCTGTCCGGTGAAATTCCAAACGCCGAAACCGACTGAAACAATTCAGATAATTCCGCAACACCTTGTTCGCCAAACCCGTTTCCGGCAAGCATTTTTTGTAATGAATTTATAATAAATTCATTGGAACCTTGTAATTCAGTAAGTTCAAGAACGGCGGATGCTTGTTGTTCTGTTACGGCGGCAGTTCCAATTATTTCTTTGATAACAGCATCTTTGCCGATTTTACCGATTTTGTCTAACGCCCGTAAAATAGGCGTTGTTTTGTCGGCAATACCGTGTTTATCGAGTAAACCGCTTAACACTTTCCGATTATTGATACGTATTTTGAATCGGGTGAACGTTTTTTTCGTTTTGAGATCAATCCGTTCCAGAAGATCATTGATAATCAATGTTGTTTCAATATCAGCAACAATACTTTTCGTTCCAATCGTATCAAAATCGCATTGCGTAAATTCCCGATAACGTCCCGCCTGAGTGTTTTCACCACGCCAGACTTTACCAAAATGATAACGCTTGAACGGCATTGGAAGTTCCGCAACATGTTGGGCAGTGTACCGTGCCAGCGGAACCGTCAAATCAAAACGAAGACCAACTTGACGACCGCCGTGATCTTCAAATTTGTACAATTGCTTGTCCGTTTCCTCACTGCCCTTGCCCTGTAAAATTTCAAGATATTCAAGCGATGGCGTGTCAATCGGACTAAAACCGTAAGACCGGTAAACTTTCTTCGCCGCTTCAATCAGATTTTCACGAGGCAACATCATCTCCGGCAAAAAATCACGGAAACCTTTGAGTGTTCGAGGCGTAATCATTTTTCTAATAAAAAAAATTTTTGTTAATGTAGTTAATACTGTGAAAGTTGATAGTAAATCTAATCGCCGACTAATAATCCCAATAGTCTCTAATGTTCCTAATAATA
Source organism: Planctomycetaceae bacterium (assembly GCA_031257725.1). Lineage (GTDB taxonomy): Bacteria > Planctomycetota > Planctomycetia > Pirellulales > Thermoguttaceae > WRKP01. The sequence goes on from JAIROD010000826.1 coordinate 3,344, forward strand.
CCTGCTGATTTCTCGGCGACATTTATTTTCATTTCTCAAATATTTTACTCAAAATATCGGATTATTCAAGAAACCTTAAGAATTTCGCATTCCCATTCCGTGTTATTTATTTCTCTTGTCCATTCAATTTGAAAATTCACAAAAAATCTCGGAGTTCTCTGCGCTCTCTGTGTTAAGAATAAAATCGACAGTTACTTATATTCACATTCTTACCGCCGTCCACTTCGCCGGGTTAGATATTCAATGAGAGCCTTATCAAATTGAACACTGGTATCCAACTCAACATAATCAATCCGCGTCTTTGAACAATCATGCCGAAAACGGTTACGAAATTCCTCAAGAGCTTCAAGATAACCCCGCTTCAATGTTTCAGCATCGCCATGAATTTTTTCATCAGATTCAGGATTAACCAACTCAACACGACTATGAAACGGAAATTGCGTTTCCGCTTCATCAAGAATATGAAACAAAATAACGTCATGACCGGAATGACGCAAACGATGGAGTGATTTCAATATCTCCTCCGCATCACCCAACAAATCACTAAATACCATAATCATACTTTGTCGTTTCAACATTGCAGCAAGTTGCATCAGAGAGGACGCAATATTCGTCTGACCTGTCGGTTGCAACTTGGAAAGAACAGAAAGAATTGTCCCTAATTGTGTTCGACGTGACTGCGGTTTAAGCGATTGCTTAATTGTTTCATCAAAAGTAACCAACCCAACCGGATCGTGCTGGTGAACCATCAGGTAAGCCAATGAAGCCGCCAAACAAATCGAATAATCAAATTTGGTCATCTCCTGACGATAAGTGTAACCCATCGAACGACTCGAATCAATCACAAGATAACCCGTCAAATTTGTTTCCGCTTCATACTTCTTAACATAATATTTTTCCGTCTTGGCATAAACAAGCCAATCAATGTCCCCAGGATCATCGCCTTGCGTATATTTGCGATGTTCACTAAATTCAACAGAAAAACCGTGAAGCGGACTGGCATGAAGTCCGTGCATAAATCCCTTGATAATAAATTGAGCACGTAAATCAAGCCGCTTAATTGTTTGAATTACTTCCGGTTTCAAATATTGTTCCTGACTCATCATGTAATTGTCTATTTTATTAAGGATTGTAAAAGCCGTAATCTTAAATCTTAAAAATCTTCACCCGATTTTCCAACGGCTCAGTCCGCGTTCTTGTTCGCTAAACTCCGCACCGATTTTAACTATTTTTCGTCCGTCGGTGGTGTAAGGAATTAAATAATCTTTTGAATCAATTTGTTTAAGAGCGTCTTCCGCACTGCCGTGATTGACCATCTTAAA
>JAIROD010000835.1 GCA_031257725.1 Planctomycetaceae bacterium
TTGCCCATTTTAACATTTGGCATTTTTCAAAGAAAAACGCCCAAATCCTAACCAAACACATCACTACATTTTTCATTGTCAATCTCCTTATTTTATAAAGTTTTACTAAAATAATCGCGAAACGTTTGCCGCAATACGAACGGCAAAAAAACGTATCACAATCACATTAGGTTCAAATTTTACATGGAACCAAACCTGATGTCAACAGAAATTTTCCTACTCTCAAAATTTTTTAAAAATTTTTCCAGGTCTTCACTGACTAATACCAGGGCATCTCTAATAATTCAATTTTTTATTTTCTGCCTATTAATTAATAGTTAACGACGGGGTTTACCCCGTGTTTTAGGGTTAAACCTAACAACGCGGGGCAAGCCCACGCCGTTAACGTTCGGTAAATCCTGAATTATTAGAGATTCCCACCACTTAATCCGAACAAATCGTTGTATTTCACTTCCTGTGTGCGGACGGAAATGGGAAAACCAGATCAACCGTTGCGACGGGTGGGTGAAAACCCTTCGGCGAAGGGTTTTCACCCACGGTCACTTACTGACTGCTAAGTGTCCTAATTCCGCTTGAATAACAGCCGCCCCCACCCTCCTTTTTTCCTTTTTAGGGTCATTTTAACGACCAAAACACCTCAGTAGTCCGAATGGTCTCCCACAACCAACCTCATTCATTACTTAATTAAAATAGGAGCTGGCTGCCACTTTCCCAATAAAATTAGCATTGTAAACCTATAACTTGTAGAGAGTTATAGATTTTATCGGTTTTGCTGAAAAGCTCGAAGTCCCCAAAAAATCATGGCTTTTTTCCATAATTCCTTGATTGATGCAATATTAAAAAATAACAAATACGGTATTATAATATGATTTTGTATTCCATGAGACAAGACCAAAATGGGCGATTTGGGGGAAAGGGAAGAAAATTTTTAATCAAGCGAAATTAGGACACTTAGCAATAGTTTACACCATGTTTTCAGTTAACGACGAGGTTTACCCCGTGTCGGGGGGTGAGTCGAACAACGCGGGGCAAGACCACACCATTAACTTTCGGTAAATTCTGAATTATTAGAGATTCCCAATTATTGACTGAATGTGAATTTTGAGTTTCAATTTCAGTCCATAATAGTCGATAATTTATTCTGTTTTAGTTTTGAACGATTTTTGACCTTTTTGTTCCAACGATATTAATGATGCCGATTCCGTTCACCATTTTTGAAAAATACATGCTTTTGGACGATCAACCGGCTTATCCGATGGATTCGTTTCGATTTCTACGTTTTTCGGGGCGTTTGAATTTTAACTATTTTGAAGCGTCGTTGAATGCGGTTGTTCGTTATCACCCGATGTTACGGAGTGTTGCCCGTCGGGATCGGCGCGGACGTTTTTTCTGGGAAGAAGTGGAGGGTGCCGTTTTTATTCGCCGGATTCGGGGACCGATTGCGGCGCGATTTCCGAATCCGGAGGCGATTGATCTTTTCTGCGAACCCGGATTCCGAGTTTATTTTGCGGAAGAGCGAAATCAAACCTTAGTTTTGTTTCAATTTCACCATAGTGTTTCGGATGGAATTGGGGAGATGGAGTTTATTTCAGATGTTTTGTCGGATTATGTGATCCGTTTTCAGGGCGGGTTGCCGCAGGAAAATCCGCGTAATCTTGATTCGACCTTGTTATCGCAACGCGGTTCAAGCGGATTGACGTTAGCCAAATATTTTCGTTTTTTCTTTCCGAGTGCAGTAACAACACATCAATTAATATTCCGTTTTCCAACACCGCTTGCTCCTCATGTTCCGCTGAATACGAATATTCCGGCAAAAGATTATCTGGCATTTTGTGCCGATGAACTGACTCAGGAAGAGACACGGAATTATTTTAACCGTGCGAAAAAACAGGGGGTTACGATTAACGATTTATTAATTCGTGATTTGTTCCTAACGATGGGGATATGGCGTAAAAAATGGTTTGTTCCGCAGGGCAATCCTTGGTTGCGGATTACGATGCCGATGAATCTCCGAACGGAATCACTCCAAAAGATGCCGGCTGCCAACGCGGTTACGATGCTGTTTCTGGATCGGCGCGAGCGTGATTTTTCCAATCCTGATGAATTGTTGCAAAAAATTCATCGTGAAACGGAATGGATTAAGCGAACGGAACAAAAACATGTTTTGTTATTAACATTGAAAATACGTGATCGGTTACCTGGCGGAATTGGTTGGGAGTTAAAATCACGGCGATGCCGCTCAACTTCCGTGTTATCCAATTTAGGCAAAGTTTTTGAATCATTACCGTTTATGCGTCGTCATGACGGTCGTTTTTTTGTTGGCAATGCGGTTTTGGAAGAGGTTGACGCTGCGCCGCCCATTCGTCCTGGAACACTCATTTCACTTTCTGTGTTGACTTATGCCAATCGCTTGCGTCTAATTTTGCGTTACGATGCCAAAAATATGACCGCCGAACAAGCCGATCATCTATTGCAAATTTTCTTTTCGTTCCTGAAATCAGAACCGGTTATACCGTGAACGGCGTGGGCTTGCCCCGCGTTGTTCGACTTCACCCTAAAACACGGGGTAAACCCCGTCGTTAACTATTAATTTATTAATTAATGGGCAGAAAATAAAAAATTGAATTATGAGAGATGCCCAATGATTCGCATCCCGTAGGGACGCAATGTTGGTGAAATTTATATTTGGTGTTTTTTCTACCAACATGTTGTCCCTACGGGACAAAAACACAAAGATTCATCGTGATCAAATGGTCACCAAGATAGGAAATAATCAGATTTTTTGAGCAATTCCCAAAACTA
>JAIROD010000892.1 GCA_031257725.1 Planctomycetaceae bacterium
TTTGTAACTATTCAGTGTATTGTTGGTCTAGTTATTGTAGCAGCCGTTTTTAAACGTTTGCCATCGGGTCAACGCCGCTAGGCGTTTTATGTGAATAACCGCCGGTTTCAACTGGCGGAAAACGCCCCACTAAACTCAACCCCTTTAGGGGTTGCACTAAAAAATATCGTTCAAATTTAATGCCGCTTTAGGACAACCCCTAAAGGGGTTGAGGTGTTGTGTGTCCGCTACCGCCGGTTGAAACCGCCGGTTGAAACCGGCGGTTATTCACGTTGAACCCCTAAAGGGGTTGTTCGTTGTAATAAATCAATCACAAAATGAAAAACCTCCTATCGAGTGAATAGATACAATTTTTTTAACACGAAATTTCACGAAAAGGATTTTATGGAATTTTTAGTGTGTTTCGTGAAATTTAGTGTGTTTCGTGTTTAAAATAGACAGTTACAAAAAAAGTCTATTAGACCTTTTCTCTAACCCCACAATGCAATTCCAACAACCTTATTTTCCACCTGATTTTCCTAACAAAACGATTAGACAAAACGATTAGACAAAAAAACCTTAGCTGCAATGAGAATAATAAAAACTAACCTTATTACCTTATTGTTCCTCTTTATTTAATAAGGTAATAAGGTTGGTCTTTTATTTGTCTTTTGGCTACTTGTATGTTTATATAGTTCCCTCCAAGAGGGTAATTCCGCCGTAGGCGGAGGTTTTGTTTTCTGCTTTTTTGTTTTTTCGCCGCTAAGGTTTTTGGGTGAATGGTTTTGTTTGAAAATAAGGTAAAAATAAGGTTTGTTAAAGCAATCCAATACCTTTTCGAAAATTCCACTGAAATATTACAAAATTTCCAAACAGTAATCGAATACATTTATCCAATAAAGTGTCGTCCCGGCGGGACTTTTGTGGTGTGTTTGCCCTATCCGTATGCTAAAGCATACGGTTAATAAAATGTCGTCCTTGCAGGACTAATAAAAATTAAAATAGACAGTTACCATTAGTATTCAGATGGAATTTTTTTGTGAAGGGAGGCAATAGTATGAAATATGAAACGGTTCTTGTTCAATGGGTTTCATTATTGGTGTTGTTCGGGGCATCTGTTTTCGCAGAGGAGTGTGTATTTGCTCCGACTGAAGAGCAACGGGTACTATTGAAGGAAGGGATTGAATACACCAAAGAATTGGAAAAACGGTACTCTAATCTCACGATGGAAGGGTCGACCGAACATCTTGATTTATACAATCCGGAAGAGGAAAAACATTTTACAAAGCATTTTCGTTTTATACGGATTGGGCATGAATATTGCTCTCTTGAAGTTCGGGCATTCTATCAAGGAGAGGGTAGCGGAGCGTCGGAAGCATTCCATGCGTACCATTTGATCAATCCCAGAGCAAGTTATCGATTTTCGGCGCAAGGACTGAATGATCCCCCCACATTCGTGTTGGACGAAAAAGTTAAAATAGAGGATCACGAACACTTGGTAGGAATGATAGATTATCTTGTACATTCTAATTGGGAGACTGGCTCCGCCCCTTATGGCATGTCTGTTGATTTGTCGTGCCCTTTTGATATTTCTACAGCGCGAGTGGCTTCACCCAAGCAGGGGGGATACATTAAAGGAATTACAGAGGAGGTTATTGACGGGAAAAGGATGGTCACGCTCAAAATGGGCTATTATTATGGAAATCCAGAGTCGAATGGCGAGGTTTCTTTTTACCGTGACTACTATTGGGCAATGAAAGATGCGATGATTGAAGGTATTCGCTCGGACACAGAAAAAATTGGTTTTGTATACAAAACAAGCAATGTCTATGATTTCTCCGATACTTTTCCGAAGTTAAAAAAAACAACCTTGGAAACTTGGGATGCTGAGGGTAAAAAACTGCTTGAATCAGAGATTAGCACCATTACGAGCATAGACTTTACAGTGCCGGATGTTACCGCCTTTGATCCCAAACGGTATATCAGTGGTAAACAAGAGGAGGATTGGGATACTCTCCTGCCAACAACACGGCGTTTCACGTCTGGACAGATTGCCGGATTCATTATCGGGATTCTGTTGATTGTCTGGGGACTTGTGTTAATGTTGAAGAAAACCCGAAGTGCAAAATGAATAAATTATCCGTTGCCCTGTTTTGGTTGTCGTTCTCGATGTTTTGTGCCGTAGCTGGTTTCTGTTTGATGCAGATTCTTTTTCCTTTTGGTGTGTTTCGTCCGGCAATTGCTTGTGATGCAAAAGTTTTAGAGTTAGGGACAGTTAACAGCGATGCAAAAATTGATTGTCGATTTGAAATAAAGAATATGGGTAATCGACAGTTGTTGTTTCGCGAAGTTGTACCGGCATGTGGCAGCGGCAATGATCTTGAAAACCTGAATTTCTCGCTTACCCCTTTGAAGTCCGGCGAGCTGCGGGAATGTTCGTTCCTGTTTCGTCCTCGGCTTCTCCAAGGTGATATTACGAAAAAAGTGGTGGTTTTTTCGAACGACCCTAAGTCTCCCCGATTTGTTTTGTCTCTCCATGTTACCGTTGTTCCTGTAGCCCCAACAGTTCCTTTGGAGGAACCGACGCTTGCCCCATGATTGAATAACGTATAATATAATCCCGAACATAGAAGTTAAGCTTTCGAAGCCGATGATAGTAAACAAATTGCGAAAGTAGGTACCGCCGGAGTTTTGTGTGTGTAACGTAGAGAGTTGTCTCTTGTGCATCCCTGCGTAAATTCGACTAATTTAAGAAAGGAAAAATTGAATGACTAGAAATAATTTGTTTTTGTTTGTAGTAGTAGCTGTGTTTTCGTTTTCAATCTGCTATGTAGTATCACATTGTAAAGCAGATTCTTGTACAACAAAAGCGGCTGTGTGTAATTATGAAATAAATCCCTATAGACAATGTTTGAATGGTGTCGCGTCATTATCAATAATGGCGACAGGAGAACCTGGTACCAAAGATGCACATACTACAGGATTACATTGTGGATTTGTCTGGAAAAAGTTTTTAGGTGTAGTCTATGACAAGACTACGAGTACGTGTGGTACTGGAGCCCATACTTCGTGTATATAGAACTTCTTGCCTGATTAGAGGCAGAGGTACACACGAAAAAATGTCGCTAATACTTCATATATTATATACTCAAACTGTAAATAACAGATACACAAAAATCAAAAAATAGCCTATTTTTCCTTGATAATGGGAATATGTTCGCCAATTTTGAGTGGTCAAAAATCGCAAAAATTTCCCCTGTTTTAAATTGACATAAACTGTTGATAAATAAGGACTTATAAATTTGATAATTTATTTTATTTACAGTTTGAGTTATATATTTATTGCTTAGTGATATACTCATTACACTTTAATTTTCGGTTTTTGAGAAAAATATACAGGATGCGTTTTGTCCTTAAAAACAGAGCATATCCAGCAATTGCTTCAAAAACAAAAACCGAAATTTTAAGTGAAAAAAGTATATCTTGAACGCAAGTTACGGAATGTAAGGAAATTGACTTTTATCGCGTGAATTATCAATCGTGATCAGACGTTTGACCTATAAAATATAGTATTTTGAACTGCCCCTTTTTGAAAAACGCTTCCCTTCACGTTGATATATTGATTGCCACTCTTTTTTATTTTTTCGCTGTTATTGTAGCGAAAAAATAAAAAAATTGATACAACAAAGAAAAATATTGAAACTTCGCGAATACAACGACAAGCCATGTCGGATATTATTTACTTCAAAATATCATAGAATTTTAATAACTTAAAATTTATAACAATTCAGTAATAACTCTAAAGACAAATGCAGAATACTTTACATTTATACAGATTGACAGTTTTTGTGATGTCTTACTTGGCAGTTTCTGTATATCAGGGAGTTGCCGCTGAATTGGAAGATATTCATCAAACGGCATTACAAATGCCAGTTATTCTACGATCATATCAGTTTTCTTTCAGTTTGCGAGATAATCCCAATTCCACAACTTGCCAAAAAGTCGATGTATGGCAATCCGGTAGTAATATAAAAACTAATAATATCTGGATATTGCCAGAAGGAGAAAAATTTGATCCTTTGATCTCCGATACAGAGTATGCCTTTAATGGGATAGACTATCAATGGTTTATTGCTGGGCACCAAGCTCTGACATTTTCAAAGAAATGTAGACACCCTACCCCTTATTGGACACCAAGTCCTTTAATGTACCCTTATTATTGGATTGCAGGTCAGCAAACAAATTGGTCTGATATTAAAGATCGGGTGAAATGGGATATGCGATTTAAAGAAGCGAGATATGTGGGACAAAAAAATGAAAACAATATACACTTTGAGATAGTTTCATTTTCGTTTCCGCAGATGAATATGGATAAAGTACATGTCTATTTTGCAAAAAATCTCAATTATTATCCTCTTAAATTTTGGGGATATAAAGCAGGATATAACAATGGTTCCCCAGTATTGGAGGTTCAGGTAACCCAATTCAAAACTTTTGATGTTAATGGAATGTTGTTTGTTTTCCCGTTAAATGTGGAGTTACATGTTGGAACCAATGAGGAAGATTCGATCAATATGTATTGGACTGTTTTCGAATCTTCAATACAAATTAATCCACAATTGGATGAAGATTTATTTACAATTTCACCTTCACGAGCGATAACCGTAACTGATTTTGACAAGGAACTCGAAAAGGGCGTAACACCATCTTTTCGAGTTGCTGATGATGGGCGGGATATAATTGTAGAGTTACCGAAGGCTGCTTGGAATTTACGATGGGTCATTTTTGTTGCAAATAATTTTATTTTACTTAGTCTTTTATTATACCTTTTTTTGCGAAGGAAAAAAAGATAATTACTGATTGTTTCGGATTTTATGGGGTAATCCAGATAAGTCAATGAAAGGGATCGCCTACCTCTGAATTAACCTAAACAAGAGTAATATATCAGTGGAATATTTTTTTTGTATCTATTCACTAGATTGGATGTTTTACATTTTGCGGTTGATTTATTACAAGCAACACCCCCTTTAGGGGTTCAACGTGAATAACCGCCGCCAGTTAGTAGATACTGAACCGGCGGTAACGGACGCACAACCACCTCAACCCCTTTAGGGGTTGTCCAATAGATCTCGCGTTTTGTGGTCAACCCCTAAAGGGGTTGAGTTTCGTGGGGTGCTTTTCCGCCGGTTGAAACTGGCGGTTATTCACAGTAAACGCCTAGCGGCGTTGACCCGATGGCAGACGTTTAAAAACGGCAGATACACAACTAGACCAACAATCCACTGAATAGTTAAAAAAATATTCCACTGATATATTACTTTTTTTGTAATTATTCAGTAAATTGGTCATTCGATGGTAGGCAACCTTTCGCCGAAGGGTTTTCACCCACGGTTGCGTTGCCGCTAGGCAACAGTGAATCAGATTCGATTGGGCAATTGGTGTTTCCAACTGGTTTGGAAACCGATTGCTGGCGGGAAACAGGGGCAAGTCGGCTATCGCAGTATTAGTCAAAAAACCGCTCGGCGAGCGGTTGCCTACCTCTTGATTATTGGACTGATGATAAATAATAGGATCGCTACTGAATAGTTACAAAAAAATATGTATCTATTCAGTGGTTTGGTTGTCTTTCCGAATATTCCCGTCCCGTTAGGGACGACATCTTGGTAGAAAACGGTTAACAAAATGATCCGCGTCCCGTAGGGACGCAATATTGGTGAAATTGATGCTTGGTGTTTTTCTACCAATATTTCGTCCCTAACGGGACGAGTGCTTTTAATCGACATCATTTTCTACCAATATCTTGTCCCTAACGGGACAGAAAAAGGAACATTCACCGCGACTGAATAGTTACGTTTATTTTTTACCACCCCTAGCCCCTCCGAAGGAGGGGAATTATTCCCCTCCTTCGGAGGGGCTAGGGGTGGTCATTCGGAGGAAACGACTGAACAGTTAAAAAAAAATATTTCACTGATATATTACCCAAACGATGTATTTTCTATCAATATATTGTCCTAACGGAACAAAAAAATGAACTTTTACCGCTACTGAATAGTTACCCGCCGGAACTGATAAAATTGATCAACGGTTTTATTTTCGCCGGAGCAATGAACTCAGTGATCGGAAAACGCCGGAAATTCCGGTAGGTGAGTCTGCCTG
>JAIROD010000027.1 GCA_031257725.1 Planctomycetaceae bacterium
TAACATTCCGACATTGAGTGTTTTTTTTGCCATAATTTTTTAAATTGGTTAAAAGTTAAAAATAGTGAGACATTAAAATTGAGGGAACTATTCAGTGGAATTTTAGAATTTCGATTTCAGTCAACAGATTTATTCTGAATCTCAACTTTGCAGACTCCACTGAAAATATTGTCGATTAAGATACCATATTGAAATCAAAATGACAAGCATGACTATTTTTGGGGGTAACTGTCTATTTTATTTCCGCAATTAAAAATAATGAAATGATTATTTTTTACATAAATTCAGTAATGTTCCTCCGCCCTGAAAGGGCAATATAGGCTAGTCTATGTTGCCCTTTCAGGGCGGAATATTACAGATTTTACGCCAATAGTATCATTTACGTCAATTTAATTGCGACAATAAAATAGACGGTTACGTTTTCGGGAGCGTGGACGCTTCCGCCACAGTCAAGTCGGCTATTGCCGACGACCATCGAATGACCACTCTACTGAATAATTACCGGAATTTAACAACCAGCCTCTGAACACTAGGAAAATTTTTGTATTAGAGAGCGGGTTTTAAGTTTTCGAAACGTACTTTCCATGAACCGTCATTGGGGAATCCGGGAGCGTGAACTTTGGGCGAGCCGTCCCAACCGGCAGCCATCAGTGCCACCGCGTAGAGTAAACCGCCATTCGATGGAAAATAGGGGAAAGGTCCGCCTCTACTCAGTCCGACTTTATTCATTGCGTTTTTGGACGACGGATGAAGCAACGCGTCAACAGCCATTTTTGTTTCTTCGTTTTTTGCGGCAGCCATTGCCATCATCGGGAAATCCCAACCCCAGCAACTTTGCCAGTTCCATGTCGTCCAAACTTTATTGATCGTCCGTTTCACTACTGCCGGATCCGTCCCGTCCGCAGGCAACATTCCCGCCATGCCTATCAACGACGGATGTCCCGCATTCCATTTTGTGTACGTATCCAATAAATTTTCCTGCGACAAATAGACACCTTCATGTTGCGGAAGTTCAGCCAGTTTTTGAAGAATTTCGTCCCAAGATTTTTCTCGCGGCAAGCCCAAACGTTCTCGCCACGCTTGCGCTATTCGTAAACCGCTCCGCCAATAAGATAACTCAAATGACGGATTCAATGTTCTTTTGGAGTCGTTGCCCTCCGGCACCGTTTGCATCGGAGGACCAAGAATGTAACGGTTTGTCTCTTTGTCAAAGAAGGCAAAATCCGCCATAAAAATTGCCGCCTCCTGAACAACTTCACGCCATTTTTCCAACGTCTCTTTTGTCGGAAAAAGACGATATTCCATCTCCGCATAAAAAATCGGATGCGGTTGTTGCCAGATCAACAACGGACCAACTACAGACGGTGCATCTTCCGCATCGGGTCCGATCATTTTGGGAAATCGCGCTCCGGCGAATCCTTGCGACGCGGCAAGTTCTTTCGCTTTGGGCAAAATATCGCGATACCATTTCAAACTTTTGTCAAACAATTCCCAACGATTCCAAAGACCGAAATGCGCACCGTGCCACCAATGCATTTCCAGATGAAATTTTCCATACCAACCGCTATTATTGAACAAACCGCTTTCCTGCGGCGGCAACGATCCTGATTCGTTGACTGCCAAAAGATATTGCGAAAGAACGATTCGGCGTTCAAGCTCTTTCCAACGCGGATCGGAACTTTCGGAAAGATCAATCGCACCGCCGGTCTGCCAGAAATTTTGCCAATGCGATTTAGAAGATTGCCAAGCGTTGTCAAATGGGGCAACCTCCAACGTTTCTTTGTTCGGCGAATATCCCGCTGAAAATGCAAAAACCGGTTTCGATTTATCCGGCGTTAATACAAACGTATGCGGAGCGGTTTCAGAAAAGGTTGTATCCGGTTCCCAATAGGCGGAGGCATAATAAACGTCGTTATCGAGTTGGCGTTTGAGAGTTACGAGATGTCGTGTTTGCTGTTGAATTGTTGTTTGATGATTTTCCGGTTTTGTCCAGTCCGCACCGGAATTGCCCGGCGAACCGTAAGGAAATGCCCATTCTATTTGCAAACGTTCCTGTTTGATTAAATCGGTTTCAATTTTCACAGCGAGCGAGCCGGTTATCGGTTCGACGCAAGTTTGGACATGAACCGGTTCTCCTTCGATTTCATAAGAACTATCAATTGTTCCTTCCCAAAGGTTCAGCGTTTGCTGAATTTTCTGAACGTTTTTGGGTTCAATCAAAGTACCGTCTTTCTTTTTAATGAGAAAACGCAAACGTCCGAGATTGATTCGGTGTGGATTTTCGCGCATCCACGTGTAGAGTTTTTCCTGTCCTTTTGCAGAAGTTCGGTAGGGCAATTCACGTCCGTGAAAATCGAACTTCTCCAACATCAACGCCGAATGTCCTCCTTCCACCGGACAAGGTACCGAATGCCAACCCCATTGCGACATTGTGTTGCCGAAAAAGGTTTGAAGTCCGGTGGGGTCGATCCCGTAGGCAATTTCGCCGTTGCCGACTTGCAACAATTCCGAACCGGAAATTTTGTCAAGAGTGATTGTATGCCTTTTGACTAACGCTTCTCGGTCAATACGATCAATCCGTTCCGCCGATTCCGACCACACAAACGAAACGGAAAACATTACCAACACAAAAAATAAAACATAGTAAATTCGTTTCATTGTCAATCTCCTTATTTTATAAGGTTTCATTGAAATAACCGCGAAACATTGCCGAAAAACAACACGGCATAAAAAAAATGAATCGCAATTGGAATGAGTTTCACAATTTACACGGAACAACGTAAATTGTCAACAGGGATTTTTCCTTTTGAAAGAATCTTTTAAAATACTCCATAAGGGCATCTCTAATAATTCAATTTTTTATTTTCAATCTATTAATTAATAAATTAATAGTTAACGACGGGGTTTACCCCGTGTTTTTGGGTTAAGTCGAACAACGCGGGGCAAGCCCGCGCCGTTAATTTTCGGTAAATTCTGAATTATTAAAGATTCCCTTTCGTTTAAAAACAGATCAATCCTTCAACTCAATCAAAATATTTTTATTTCCGGTTTCGGGAATTGTAATGTTGATAATTGGATTGGCAGGATTGGTATATTTGTCAGGAATTAAACTTTTGGGTTTAGCAGAGGGTTTTCCCTGTCGGTTATGTTCCAATAATTCTTCGTCACTAAGATTTTCGAACAATTCTTTTTGAACAAAAACCGTGTATTCGCCGGGAAGGACACCATCTTTGTTGCTGATTGTAGTTAATTCAAATTTGCCGTCAGTTCCCGAAAGCGCACCGGCACCTTGTTGATTGGTCTTGGACGTAAATACAATGGTTGCTTCAGCCAATGGCGAACCATTGTAAGTAATTGTTCCTCCTGCCGGAACCAATCCTTTTTTTCGCGGATCATTTTTTTGACATCCAACCAGTAAAAAAGTTGATATCAATACCAAACAAAAAAGTGGCATGTAAATTGAACGTTTCATCCTATTTTTCTCCATATTAGTTAGTTATTGGAACGTAAAAAAATTAATAATGGTACATAGTAACAATTTATGTTATGGTAATGAGGCGGATTCTCTGCCTTCGCAACTACCAAGAGCACCCCAAATTCCATAAGGGGAGACGCCGATTTGTACAGGTGGGAGAGAAGTGTTGCCGCAATTTATTGTATTGCCGGCAAAACGGACACTTCCGTCTCCCAAACCGATGTTAACACCGCCGGAATGATTACTTGTTGCCGATGCCAGATGTCCGGCTCCTCCGGTTGGACCGCCGCTCGTAAAACAAGACGGAC
>JAIROD010000028.1 GCA_031257725.1 Planctomycetaceae bacterium
TAACATTCCGACATTGAGTGTTTTTTTTGCCATAATTTTTTAAATTGGTTAAAAGTTAAAAATAGTGAGACATTAAAATTGAGGGAACTATTCAGTGGAATTTTAGAATTTCGATTTCAATCAACAGATTTATTCTGAATCTCAACTTTGCAGACTCCACTGAAAATATTGTCAATTAAGATACCATATCGAAATCAAAATGACAAGCATGACTATTTTTTGGGGGGGGAAGAGTTGATAGTTGAGAGTATTGCAAGCGATGATAATTGCAAGCGATGATATGGGGCAATGGTCGGAATTTTGCTTGCTCACTATCCGCAACTATTCAGTGATTATTTGATTGACGATGATTTTTAATTTGTTTCCTAAATCATCGTCATCAATAAATCATTTTAGGGCATCTCTCATCATTCAATTTTTTATTTTCAACCTATTAATTAATTAATTAATTAATAAATTAATAAATTAATAGTTAATAGTTAATAGTTAACGACGGTGTTACCCTGTGTTTTAGGGTTAAGTCGAACAACGCGGGGCAAGCCCACGCCGTTAACTTTCGGTAAATGCTGAATTATGAGAGATTCACAATGTTAATAGTTAACGACGGGGTTTACCCCGTGTTTTAGGGTTAAGTCGAACAACGCGGGGCAAGCCCACGCCGTTAACTTTCGGTAAATGCTGAATGATGAGAGATTCACAATGTTAATAGTTAACGACGGGGTTTACCCTGTGTTTTAGGGTTAAGTCGAACAACGCGGGGCAAGCCCACGCCGTTAACTTTCGGTAAATTCTGAATGATGAGAGATTCACAATGTTAATAGTTAACGACGGGGTTTACCCCGTGTTTTAGGGTTAAGTCGAACAATGCGGGGCAAGCCCACGCCGTTAACTTTTGGTAAATTCTGAATTATTAGAGGTTCCCTATTGCGTCCTTACAGCGTGACGCGAATAATTTTGCGATACCGTTTTCTACCAATATCTCATCCCTAGCGGGACGGAATTTTTTTATCGTTCCCTTCGATTACTAACGCCCTCAAACAGCAAACGGTCGCCATAGAACACGCGATAACCCTAATCGTTGTCCCCAAAACGGAAAATGCTTCCTACTAGCGGTTGTCCGTTTACAGTTTTCTCAGATAATCCACGCTGTCTTTGAGCAATTTATCCCAATTGTTGCCGAAACATTCTTCAAAATCCTGAATCCGAATTTCCGGTGAATCTTCAGAAAGGATCGTTTTTTCCTGCAATTTTTTCAGATAAGCGGTAAATTCTTTCGGACGACGTTTGATCAGATAATAAGTCAATCCCCACGCTGTTGCATAACTCTCCGCCGCAGTGGCGACATTGTTAAACGGAGCATCACTGCGGATCACTGTTTGCAACGGTTCAACAGGATTTCGTTGCAGATAAATTTTTAATGTATTTAATCGTCGGAAATTTGGTTTGGGGGTTCGGCTCCAGCCGACTCTTTTTCCTGAATCCGGCACCTCATGGAATACCGCAAGACCTTCACAAAGCCATAACGGATTCGGCGCAAACCGTGTGTGCATTCCGCAACTGAACCCGACCAAATGAACCGCCTCATGAATCACGGATGAAATATTGTTTGATGCGTTTGGCTGGTTCAAAAACACCTGAATATCACGCGAGGACGCACGATCCCTATCGCCCTCACGATATGTTTCCAAACCGGAAAGATCACACATCACAACACGATTGGAAGATTTATTGTAATACGCACACTGTCCGCGCATAAGTTGAAATCCTTCCAATTGTGCATAACGTAAAAAACCGGACGGATTGGAATGAACAACCGCAATCATTGGGAATTGCGGCGGTACTAAGGTTACGCCTTGTTCTTTCCAAAAACTACTGTAACCGAGATACAATTTTTCCAGAAGTTGACCATACCATTGGGCAAAACCAAGCGAGGTTGTGTAGATCACAAAAAAATGATTTGTTTCAAGCAGGTAAAAACCACGCGATTCGGGAAACTCTTCCTTTAACCGTTCCACAATTTCACGTTGTGTATAAGGTTTGAACGATTTTTCATCGGAAGTTCGTGAAAGGAGCAACTCCGGCGGCACAACAAAATAATGACCGTCACGCGATTCAAACGCCAACCCGTCCTGAGCCTCCAGTACAATCCGACCCTCTTCTTTCCTTATTTTCCCATGTTCACTAAATTCAATATAATCAAGAGCAAAAACGAATCCGGTTGTTCCAAAAAGGATAAAAAAAGAACTTATTCGGACTAATTTCAGTAATTGGAATAAAAAGTGAAAATTCATCTTGTCTCCTGATTGAAAAATTGTTATCGTTCACCAACGATTTCTTCAAATAACGATTTCTTCAAATACTGTCGGAATCGGAATGATGAAACCTAAACAAACCGATTTTAGCCGGATATCCACCGGATAGCCGAATGTATTGGCGATGGTTTGTAGAAAAACATAAAATCCATAACGATTCCGATTATCCGATTAGTAGTATATTATCGACAATTGAGAAAAAAACCAATGACGATTGTACTGAAATATTTTTTACTGTTATTTTCCGGAATGATTTTGTTTACAACTTCCGGCTGTGCGGTTGATAATGAATTTATTGCGAAGTTACCGCTTTTCGAGGCGAAAAGCGATAAAATTCCCGGTTTGGAGCCGCCGCAGCAACGGCAAAAACAGATTCAACTCAAAGGCAGGAAAGGAGCAAGCGTTTCGGATGCCGAAAAGGAAATTCTTGTTGCCCAATTGATGGTGGAATACCGGACGTCGCCTGATCCGAATATGCGTCGTGAAGCGGTGGACGCGATGGCTAAAATTCCTCATCCTAAACGTGATCAGTATATGAAAGAAATTCTCACTGATTCTGATCCGTTTGTCCGGCTTTCTGCGTTGGAGGCTCTTGGCAAAACCTATAACGGTACACGGAAAGAACTGGCGTTGCTTTTGATTGAAACTTCTAAAAGAGATACGGATAAAGACATCCGGTTGGCGGCGATTCGACTCCTTGCCCATTCTTTTCCAAAACAACCGGAAAGAAAAAATGTTGTGAAAATACCTGATGAAATCGAGACAATGATTGTTCAGGTGTTGGGTGAGGCGTTATATGATAAGGTTCCGGCGGTTCGTTATGAAGCGATGCAATCACTCCATAAAATTACCGGTAAAGATTACGGAAATGATATTAATCGTTGGATTCAGTATGTCCAATATCAGAAAGGCGAAGCGGAAACATTACCCAATGAACGTTCCTTCGCCGAAAAACTTCCATCTGTTCAATTGCCGATGTTCAAATAATTTCCCAGTGTTTATTGGTTGGAGTGTTTCGTTTTGTGAAATTTGAGGGGGGTGTTTCGGGGTGTGGTGTTTTGGTATATACTTTTCACCGTTCAAAACAACCGTTTCGATTTTTTTCCCATTTTGAAATTTATGACCGATTCTTCAACAACATCAGACTCTTCAACAACATCAGATAATCCCCTTTTAAACAACACGGAAATGGAAAAACCGAGTATTTCGGAATACGAGCAAGTCAAAACGATTGATTTGAAAAATCCGGTTATTGCGGGAGTTTTGACGTGGCTTGTTCCCGGTCTTGGTCATTATTATCAAGGTCGGATTGCTAAGGCGATTCTCTTTTTTTTCTGTATTGTTCCGACATTTTGTGTTGGGTGTGTGTTGGGCAGTGGAGCCGATGTCGGATTGGCACGCAATGTCTATTATTCATGGCGTTTTCAGGATAAACGTTTATTTTTTATTCCGCAGGCTTGTCTTGCAATAGCGGCGATTCCGGCGGGTATTCAGGCGTTTCAAGTCAATAGCGGTCATCCGCCGCTTTTCGGAAGTTTCATGGCACCGCCTCAAGTTGAAGACAAATACGGCAACCTAACCGGAGTGCCGCCAACACTTACGGAAATCGTTCGGAAACGGCATTTTCTGTTTGAACTGGGAACCTATATCACGGTTATTGCCGGACTGATGAATCTTTTGGTTATTTTCGATGCGGTTGATGGACCTCTGGTTTACCGACCGGAAAAAAAAGAGGATAAAGAAAATGATGTCGATTAAAAACGCTCGTCCCGTTAGGGACGAAATATTGGTAGTAGTTTTCTACCAAGATGTCGTCCCTAACGGGACGGGAATATTCGGAAAAACAACCAAACCACTGAATAGATACTGAAATTTTTGATAAAACAAAATCTTTTCATCCATCAACATTGATGTGATGTTCCTCGAAATCACGACAAATTCTGAAAATTTCGGTGTAGAATTTTCAAATTCTACGTTAAAAGTACATACTTCTATGGTAAAAGTACATACTTCTACGTTAAAAGTACATACTTCTACGTTAAAAGTACATACTTCTACGTTAAAAGTACGTACTTCTACGTTAAAAGTACGTACTTCTACGTTAAAAGTACATACTTCTACGGCAAAATTAATATAATTATTCCTTCATTTTAGTCCCTGCCCCTAAAAGTACGCCCAGACCGATGCCTGAATAGTCCCTGCGCCGTCCACTTTTTATAGGTTTTTCATTTTTGGCCTCCGGTCCAACAAGTCCTGCAAGGACTATTAAGTAAAATACTTCCTAGCGTTCACAGGGCGGTTGTTCAATTAGGTCAATTAAAGTAGAAAATTGCGAGGTAGGCGATGTAACTGTCTATTTTAATTTTTATTAGTCCTGCAAGGACGACATTTTATTAACCGTATGCTTTAGCATACGGATAGGGCAAACACACCACAAAAGTCCCGCAGGGACGACACTTTAT
>JAIROD010000118.1 GCA_031257725.1 Planctomycetaceae bacterium
CCACCCCTGCCCCTCCGAAGGAGGGGAATGATTCCCCTCCTTCGGAGGGGCTAGGGGTGGTCATTCGGAGTAAACGACTGAATAGTTAAAAAAAAATATTTCACTGATATATTACAAAACCTTCAGCGAGGGATTGCCTGCTTTTTGTTCGTTTACTAACGAGTTCGCCCAATATAACCTTATGTTGAACAATCTCTTGAAATAAAACAACCAATTCCACCCGTTTACGGTAAAACTCAAAGAAAATCAACCATGAACTCCCTTAAACATTCCATTTGAGAACAATTTCCGCTTTTTGCCGTGTAGCAATTGCTTTTCTGCACCTTTTAATTACTTTTTTACGCGTGTCAATTACTTTTTTGCACGTGTCAATTACTTTTTTACGCGTGTCAATTACCTTTTTACACGTGTCAATTACTTTCTTACATGTGTTAATTACCTTTTTACATGTGTCAATTACTTTCTTACACGTGTCAATTACTTTTTTGCACGTGTAAATCGCCTTTTTACACATGTAAATTACTTTTTTTGCACGTGTAAATTACTTTTTTACGCGTGTCAATTACCTTTTTACACGTGCAAATTACTTTTTTACACGTGCAAATTATCTTTTTACACGTGTCAATTACTTTTTTACACGTGCAAATTACCTTTGGTCAACCGCCTATTTTCCCTATTTTGACGTTGGCAACTGTTGACGGATGAAACAGTCCACACTTACACAAGTCGCGCCGGTTGATCTGTAATTGACACCAGAAACGTTTGCCCCTTCCACTGCGTGTCGATTTGATAGCCGAATATTTATGGAAGGCATACCTATTGGAATCAGTTAAATCTCAACCGGCACTATTAGACATTTTCTCTCACTTGAAATGAAAAAACTACCAAGATCATGCCGTTTACAGTATAGGTTCCCATCTGGACATTCCAGTTGATTGTGTGTACGATTGAATACGTTGTTTTCGTTCCACTTTATTGTTTTTTGAAAGGAAAATTTTGTTATGAGTCTATCACTTTCTGATTGGTTTCAATCCGGTACATTGCTTCTGGACGGCGGTTGGGGAACACAACTTCAACTTCGCGGTTTGGAAACCGGAGCCCATCCTGATCTTTGGAATCTTTCTCAACCGGAAAAAATCAGAGATGTTGCGGAAGCTTATGTTGCTGCCGGAAGCGATGTCATTTTGACAAACACCTTCGGCTCAACCCGATTCCCATTAGCCCGACATGGTTATGAAGATAAGGTCGAAGAAATCAACCGTGCCGGTGTGCGAATTTCTCTTGATGCGGCAAAAGGGAAAGCAAAAGTTTTCGCCTCGATCGGACCAAGCGGGGTCGTGTTGATGATGGGCAATGTGACCGCTGACGATTTGTATGCAGCGTTTCTCGAACAAGCCCAAGCAATTGCTCTTGAAAAACCGGATGGAATTGTTATTGAGACAATGAGTGATCCGGCGGAAGCGGTTCTTGCGGTCAAAGCGGCAAAAACAACCGGTTTACCTGTTGCAGTGTGTATGGTGTTTGATTCCGGAAAAAACAAAGACCGAACCATGATGGGAACAACTCCCGAACAAGCCGTTGAACAATTAACTCTTGCCGGTGCAGATATTATCGGTTCAAACTGTGGACAAGGAATTGACGGTTTTATTCCAATTTGTCGCCGGATGCGAGCAGTAACCGGTTTACCGCTTTGGATGAAAGCCAACGCCGGATTGCCGGAAATTGTTGACGGAAAAACGGTATATCGTCAAACACCGGAAAGATTTGCCGAATCGGCATGGCAACTTGTTGAAGCCGGAGCCAATTTTATTGGCGGTTGCTGCGGGACAACACCGGAATTTATTGCCGCACTCAAAAAGAAAATGATTCACACCTCATTTTAATTTGAAGGATCAGCACTGCGATTCACCGCTAATTAATGTTGGCGATCACCGTGTTATTTGAAAATGGTGATTAAAATTTTCATTTTTAGCAAAGTTTATAAGCCAAGATACCGATCACCAATATTGAGACAGGTGTCTTAATACAAAATATGATTTTTTTTCCCGGGGGGGATGGGTCCGGTGCGATGACTTTCTATCAATAGTCGCCCGGACTTTTTTTGTGATTATTACTGTAACTGTCTTTCTTAACAAAGAACACAACACAGAGTCCGTTATTCAAGAATTTATTCCCCAATGGGAACCTCTAATAATTTATTTCTAATCCCAAAATTTTCTTGAAAAATCATTTATCCCTAATGTCCCATCGCGAAGCATTTTTAATCACGATCAATAATTTACCTGTTTTTCCTAATCGGAAAAACAAGAATTTTTACGGAAAAAAGATTTTTTTTCGACGATAAAGCCAAAGTAGAGACAACACTTCACCCTATAAAAACCGATAGTTGAAAAGAATTACTTTTTATTTTGTCGAGCGAATTGATTACGATCATTGATTTCTGCCGAATAGGGATCTAGGAAAAGGATTTCTCAATGGTAATGATAATAGAAAAATATTGCCGTTTCCTGTTTGGAATAGGTTTCGTCTTTGCTTTTTTCAGTGTAACGGCTTATTCTCAAACGTTTTCTTCGTTTTACATGGGGCAGGCGGCATCCTATCCTTATCCCGAATTGCCCGTTTCACGCATAACGGAAAAACAGTCTTTGTCCCGTCATCCTGAATCCGGCACGATGCTTTCCGATGTAACGTTTTACGATTACAATTATTATTACTACAATCATCGTGAACAGAACAACGGAAACGGAAATGAAAATAAAAGTAAAAATGGAACAAAGCATCCTCCGGCGGTTCAAATTGCGAAACCGGCGGTGAAATCCGCTTCCAACGTTACTGAAGTTACAGAATCGAATGTTTCGGAATCGAATGACACGGTAAAACCTGAAAAATCAATTACGGAACCCCCTAAAAATTCATCCCGTTATTCACCGGTTCAGAGTCAAAATAATTTTTGGAATCGTGAATTACCGCAACATTGGAGATTGCCGACTGTTCCGAACATGATTGGCGATAACACGTCGATTCCGTCGCGGGTTTTGTCTTATCATTTTTGGACAACGGAAAAAGTTGCGGTTCCCAATCCGAATTACAATCCGACACCGGAGTTTTATAATTACGGAATAGACAACATCGACTACAGTTCTTCGTCATTGCGGCAACTGAAATACGATAATCATCAATACATTGACATTGACGAATCGGTTCTGCGGACGGAAGTTATTCCGACACCGGTAACGCCGTCGATGTTTATTACATCGCTTAATGTCGCGGAAAATTTCAACGCCGAAGTGACCGATCGGTTTTATGCGGATTTGCGAATTTTCGACGGGGCACAAAGTTACGGTATTTCTGGAAGCCGGAATCCTATTGCGGTTACGAAAGCGGATGTGAGCCGTTTGACGTTTGGGTTTGAAAAAAGAATGGGGCATCGGCATTCGGTTGAGTTGAGACTTCCGGTCGTGTTGGTTGGTCTGAAATCGTCGCAACATCTTGTCGGAACAACAAAACCGGAACAGGATACGGAATTGGGCAATCTCAGTTTAATTTACAAAAATGTTATGTATCGGAATCCTCAAGTTACATTTTGCTGGGGAATTGGGCTGAATATTCCAACCGCTCCCGATGTCCAACTGAATTATGTTCCTGATTTTGGGCGTGATTCTATTCGTGGAACAATTGAAAACCGTAAAACAAGTTTTGTTCCTTATGTTGGTTTGCAGTGGGAGCGCAACCGGACATTTGGTCATCTTCTTGGACAAATTGACGTTGCTCTTGGAAAAAACCATTGGCAGTTCACTGATAATCGTTACGGCTTGACCAATTATGAAATGAAGATATCGGAGTCTTCGTTGTTTCGGTTTAATGTTGGTATGGGGCGTTGGTTTTACAATTATTCGAGTGATCCGTCATTGTTTCGGGTAGGCGGCATGGTCGAGGCTCATTTCACTTCAAACCTGAATCGTTTAAATTCAAAAACAATTTATTCCAATACAAAGTCAAGCAGTAGTTATTTTTCTGCAACAGCAACCAGACCTAGTTGGACCACTATTAATCTTGTCGGCGGATTGCCGATTCAAACGCGCAAAGCGTCGTTGTTGCTTTTTATTGCGGTTCCGATTACGGACAGACGATATTTCGATTGCGAAGGCGGCATTTCCGCAGATCTAAAATTTTAGCAAAAAACCGTAAACTTTTTAAAAACTTCTAAAAATTTTAGTAACTATTCAGCCGGTTTAAGAATTGCTCGACCAAATTAACCGTATGCTTTAGCTTACGGTAAATTTAATCAATGTTTGCACAAAAATTCTTTTGTGTTCAGTAATGCCCAGACAATATCCTGAACTTTTTGTCCTCTGGATTTTTCTTGCTGTCGGATTTCTTCAACGGCAATACGGATTTCCGAAGCGGTTGGATAACGTGAAAGAAACCGTAACCAAACTTCATCGAGCATTTTCCGAATCTCTTCCGGTTTCCGCTCGACGTTGCGGTAATTCCGTAAAAATTTCGTGACCCAGTTGTTTATTTCTGTGGAATTGAGCATAAAGAGTTGTTGTGATTCTGTAACATTGTCATTTCGGTCTGATTCCATACCGGTATCACGAGTTGGTCTGCCGAACATTTCAAGAAAAGAATTCGTGATGCTGGCGTCTGGTAACATAATTGTTCTATACCGTGCGGGAATATTGGTGAACGGTTCCGGCACTTCACTGCTGTAACCGACCGGCACTTCGAATATTTGTGACAAGGCATCCTGTAACACTTCGGCTTCCATCCGGCGAATCGGATAAACCGCAAATAATTCGGTAATTTTTGCATCGGTATTGTGGTTTTTAGTGTTTGGAATGGACGATTGCTGATACGTGCTTGAATTTAAAATCAATCGGTAAAGATGTTTTAAATGATAATTTGATTCGACAAGTTCCTGACACAAATAATCAAGCGTTTCGGGATGAACCGGCGGATTATCGGGACGAAAATCATCGGATTCATGGACGAAACCGCGTCCGAAAAGCCAAAACCAAATTCGATTGACGATATTCCGGTTGAAACCTTCGTTGGACGGCGCGACGAGCCAGTCGGCAAAAACATCACGCGGGTCTTGGTCGGGACGGACAATTCCTTTGGTTCCATCGGGAAAGACCACCTCTAACGTATTGAGTGGTTTTCGTGTCCAAAAAACGATTTCCTCTTTCCATTCGGCGGTTTCTTTGTATCCGACACGGGAAAAGAAAACGGCTAATTGTTGTAATTTTTCCGGAGTCCACGTACCGGTTCGGACACCTAGAAAAGTCAACGCGACATTTTCTGCGAGAGTTTCCGGATCTTTCTGTGGGACAGCGCGGTAAAAATTGGCGGCGCCGTCACGAAAATTACTGCCGTCGGCGGTTAACAGAGTTCGGGCGAACTGATGATACGGCATTTCTGTACGAATTGCTTCATGAATCCAACGATAATAGGACATTGCCCCGTTGGGCCAAAGGTTGATTGGAAATTCCGCTTTGACGCGAAGAAGATCGCACCATCTTAATGTCCGGTAATCGACAAATTCATTTGTTGCCAAAAGGTGATCGATTAATTTGGAACGTTTATTGATTTTTTTGTCGGCGAGAAAATCTTTAACCGTTTGAACATTCGGCAATGTTCCGATGGTATCGAGATAAACGCGCCGAATGAAAACTTCATCACTGCAACGTTTTGACGGTTCTATTTTTTGACGTTTTAGAGAAGCGGCGATGAGGACATCAATTTTGTTTTTTGGTTTGAATTCGGATTTGGAATCGAACGGATTTTGAGAGGTTCCATTAGCGGTGACAGGAGGTTGTAAAAACGGTTGTTGTTGCCGATGATCAGGTTGCTGATTCGGGTGCTGTGCCATAACCGTTGAAAACTGTAATGACAAAACAACCCCGATAAAAAAAATAATAATTCGCAACATAAATAGTATGGGGTTAAAAGTTGAAAGTGGACAGTTGATAACGGCGATTATGCCGATAACGGTTTAAGTTTAACCGCATTATGATGTATCCGCAACCCACACAAAGTATGGAATGCCCCAAAGTTATGGCAGGCGGGAACGCAGCGCAGTGCCGTGACCGCATGGAATTGCCGAAAAATAATGAATCTTTTTTAATTCATGAATTCATAAATTCGTGGCAACCATGAACATTTTGCGTTTATACCATACGTCGTCATGTAACTGTCTATTTTAATTTTTATTAGTCCTGCAAGGACTATTGAGTAAAATACTTTATTAACCGTATGCTTTAGCATACGGATAGGGCAAACACACCACAAAGTCCCGCAGGGACGACACTTTATTGGATCAATGTATTCGATTCCTGTTTGGAAATTTTTAATTGTCTGAACGAAGAGTTTTAAAATCACCATAGTCCCATCAATCATCGTTCGGACAACATTTTAAAAGTGTCGTCCCTGCGGGACTTAAG
>JAIROD010000121.1 GCA_031257725.1 Planctomycetaceae bacterium
GTTCGGTTTCACTGGCATTCATTATTGTTTTTCTGCTTGGATTGCTTATTTTGAAAACATCAAATATTACTTGGTTAATGTTTCTTGCTGTTTATGGAATTGATAGTGTATTAACAATTATTCATCGATTATATTTACGTGAAAATATTTTTCGCCCGCACCGAAAACATCTCTACCAATTACTCGCAAACGAAAAACAAATTTCACATCTTATTGTATCGTTAATGTATATGACTGTTCAAGGATTGTTAATCATTGGATACCTTGTCTGTTTACAATTTAACGAAACAATTTTGTTGCGTTATATTTCATTATCATTAATTGTTTCGATGTTGTTGTATATTATCATAAAGAAACGTATTATTTTTAACTAAAAATGATTTTTATTTCTCAAATTTTTCCCACAAACTACCGAACGTAATGATTTAAATTATCAACCCAATCACCAGAGTCTCTTGAAAGCATCAGCATTTTCTACTATAATCATTTTCATTTTGAACATAAAGATATGATAATTATGTCTGGTTCAAGAATTGCCATTTGTGCCTCAAAATCATCAGTCACCAAACCTAAAACATTAATATTATAACCAAATTCACAAGCACCTCAAAATGAAAATTTCGATACAATTTTGCATCGGGATATTTTATAACCCTTTTATAATCAATAGTTTACATCAATTCCTGTTCATGGTGATCTCTCATTCAGCATTTACCGAAAGTTAACGGCGTGGGCTTGCCCCGCGTTGTTCGACTTAACCCTAAAACACGGGGTAAACCCCGTCGTTAACTATTAACTATTAATAGATTGAAAATAAAAAATTGAATTATTAGAGATGCCCGTTTAATAATAAGAGTCGTTGTGATTAACAGCCGTGTTTATGGCAAGCGACAACAAGGCGATTTCACCAACACAACCTTTTGTGCGATTCCAAAATGAACATTACTTAAAAACGCCGTTTAACTGAGTGTAAACGGTTATCCACACTTTAACCCCCTTTTTATATTATGAATTTAAACGACACAAAGTATAAGGATTTTGCTTTGGTTCAGGAGATGCTTCGTGCGCCGGAAATTATCGGTAACTTTGATTTCGGTCAAACGCAACGGGTTATTGATTCGGTCAAGGAAACCAACCGGTTCTTTTTGACCGGTGAAGGTTCCAGCCGGATTTTTCCTGCTAAACGGTTTATTGCTTCGCTTTTGGGGCGAGGTTTGAACGTGATGACGGCGACCGACGGCGCACGCCAAGCGTTAGAATATGACCTGTCCGCGTGGACGGTCATCGGAACATCAAACAGCGGACAAACCAAAGAACTCATCACCCTGTTTCAAAAACTGAACGCGGAAAACCATACGCGGCTTTTTGGGTTGACCGCCAACGCCGGAACGAAGTTGACGGAAGTTGCCGATTCCATGATCTTATCGTGCGGCAAAGAAAACGCTGTTGCGGCAACAATGAGTGTTGTCGAACAGGCTCTCGTTTATCAGTCAATTGAAGTTGGTTTAGCGGATTGCCATTGCGGTTGCACGGAACGAAAATCCGAAGCCGGACAACTTGCCGCCAATATCCTTGCTGAAGAGTACAACACCGAACTCATCAAAAAAACAGCAAACGCGCCGGTAATTTATCTTGCCGGACGAAATAACGGGGTTGCCGAAGAACTCGCGCTGAAAACAAACGAAATCACACGAAAACGAAGTCAATTTCTCGAAGGAACTATTGTTGTTCATGGAATTGAAGAAGTAATGAATCCTGAAGATGTTGTTGTGTTGATTGAGCCGTTTGAACAGGATGCGGAGTTTTATAAGAAGAATCTGGTTGACGGTGTTGGTTTAACGGTGATTGCCGTTTCGTCAAAACCAACTTTATTCGAAACAATTTTGATTCCTTCCTTACCGCGTTACAATGAATATTTCCAACTTCTTGCCGGATGGAATTTGTTGGTTCAGACCGGAGTTGCGTGCGGAATCAATATCGACAAACCCAAACGAGCGCGAAAAGTCGGTAACGCCTTTTGAATGATTTGAAATAATTGACCGTTTACAGATTGTTTCAGAATTGGGGGTGTGGCATGTGGCAGGCGGGAACGCAGCGCAGCGACCTTTCGCCGAATGGGTTTCACCCACAGTCGCAACGGTTGATTATTGGTCTGATGATAAATAATAGGATTGCTACTCAATAAATTGTCCGTCGGCAACAGTTGCCCCAAAACAAGAAACGCTCCCTGATCAGATTGAATCGGGCATGGTATTATGATAGACTAATCGCAATGGGAATACTGAAAGTTTTAAGTCTCAATATTTACTTTTTACCTACTCCAATTATCAAAAACCAATGCCTTTATCGATTATCAATGGTCGAGTTATTGATCCAAGTCAACAGATTGACCGGATTTGCAATATTCGCATTCATGACAGTAAAATTATTGCGTTGGATGTTCCGCCCGGCGATGATGATGTGATTTTTGATGCGGCGGATAAGATTGTTACACCGGGGTTGATTGACATGCACGTTCATCTCCGTGAACCCGGATGTGAAGAAGATGAAACAATTGAAACCGGTACTAAAGCCGCGATTCATGGCGGTTTCACCTCAATTGCCTGTTGCCCGAACACTGTTCCGCCAATTGATTCTCAAGCCACTGTCGAGTTTATTCAACAGCAGGCGGCACGAAGTAAAAATTGCAACGTTTATGTTATTTGTTGTATCAGTAAAAATCGGGAAGGCAAGGAGTTGTCGGAACTTGGTCAGTTATTTGAAGCGGGTGCGGTGGCGTGCAGCGATGATGGTTCACCGGTAGAGGATGCCGAATTAACACGTCGGGCGTTTGAATATTGCCTGATGTTCAATAAACCGCTTTTGAGTCATCCCGAAATAACCTCGCTCACTAAAGGCGGTGTTATGCACGAAGGAATGGTTTCTCTTTTGCTTGGGTTACGTGGAATGCCTGTTGCCGCTGAAGATGTTATGGTGGCGCAAGATATTACTTTGGCGGAAATTACGGGGGGTCGCTTGCATGTGATGCATGTTTCAACCGAAGGAGCCGTTTCCGCAATTCGTCGGGCAAAACAACGCGGTATTCGTGTAACCGCCGAAGTAACCCCGCATCATTTAACACTGACCGACGAAACTCTCAAATCATTCGATTCAAATTTCAAAATGAGTCCGCCGCTTCGAAGTTGTGAACATGTTGATGCGTGTATTGAGGGATTGCGGGACGGAACGATTGACGTGATCGCGTCCGATCATGCCCCACACGCTGCCGAAAAGAAAATGCGGGAACTTGATCAGGCTCCGTTTGGTGTTATCGGTTTAGAAACCACTCTTGCGGTTATCATTACAAAATTGATTCGACCCGGTATTTTGGATTGGCTAACGGTTATTGAAAAAATGTCGTTCAATCCGGCAAAAATTCTTGATATTCCGAAAGGAACGTTACAAATTGGGGTTGATGCCGATATTACGGTTATTGATCCGAAAATAAACTGGACAGTCAAAGCGGCTGATTTTCATTCGAAGAGTAGAAATTCGCCCTATCTTGGTTGGGAATTTTGGGGTAAAGCCCACGCCGTTTTTATTGCAGGAAATCGACGCCTTTAACTACAGAATGATTGCGGTTACGGTTGCGCCGCGACGGCATGATTTCTTTAATAGATTTTGTAACTATTCAGAGATTTGCCGGAATTATGTAGTAACTGTCTATTTTATAATCAATCGGTTTTCTCATCATTCATGTACAAATTGCATTGGGTTTGAATGATTCTATTGTCTAATCCCGCAGGGATGACACTTTATTAACCGTATGCTTTAGCTTACGGCAACAACCCGCAGCTTACGGCAACAACCCGCCACTCCTTAAGTCCCGCAGGGACGACACTTTTAAAATGTTGTCCGAACGGTAATTGATGTGATTATTGTGATTTTAAAACTCTTCATTCAGACAATTAAAAATTTCCAAACAGTAATCGAATACATTTATCCAATAAAGTGTCGTCCTTGCAGGACTAATAAAAATTAAAATAGACAGTAACGTGGGCTTGCCCCGCGTTGTTAGGCTTAACCCCAAAACACAGGGTGAACCCCGTCGTTAACTTTCGGTAAATTCTGAATGAGGTGAGATTCCCAATTTTCAATCAATATCATTAAAATCAAAATAATCGGAAAATTTTATGTATTTTTCCAAA
>JAIROD010000125.1 GCA_031257725.1 Planctomycetaceae bacterium
AATGTATTCGATTACTGTTTGGAAATTTTGTAATATTTCAGTGGAATTTTCGAAAAGGTATTGGATTGCTTTAACAAACCTTATTTTTACCTTATTTTCAAACAAAACCATTCACCAAAAAAACTTAGTAGCCATTGTTCCCACAACAAACAAACCTTATTACCTTATTAAAAAAAGGAACAAAAGGTAATAAGGTTTGGTTTCTGGTAGGACTCTTGCTACTAAGTTTTTTTGTCTAATCGTTTTGTTAAGAAAATAAGGTGAAAATAAGGTTGGTAGGGGACTATCCACTTTCCCCTAAATCAGAAATAATCAGGAGTATTCCACTGAAATATTACTTCATTTTTTTAATTTGTGGTTTGTGTCTCAAGCAATGACATAATCCTTGTGATGAAAATTCCGCTTGTGTCACAAATCACAAAATTTTTTCCAAACCGGCGGAATCGGTGCGGTTAATTCAATTTGTCGGCGTGTTGTCGGATGTGTTACGGTTAGTTTCCATGCGTGTAACGCAATTCCGTCGGGAAAAACCGTTTCGGCTCCGTATTTTCTGTCTCCGAAAATCGGAAAACCATGACCGGCACACTGAACCCGAATTTGATGCTTACGGCCAGTTTCCAACCGAATTTTAATCAGCGAATTATTGCCGGTTTTACGGAGTGTACAATATTGAAGTTTCGCTTCTTTTCCTTCTCCGTTTTTGGTTAACCGCACTTTTCGATGCCGTTCATCCTCCTGAATCCAGTTAATCCATTCATTTTCCGGCGGATCAATAGAACCTTCAACCAGCGCAACATAAATTTTTTCAACGGAATGTGTACGGAATTGTTCATTCAACCGCGCCGCCGCTTTGGAAGTTCGGGCAAAAAGCACCGCGCCGGAAACCGGAACATCCAATCGGCTGACCACTCCAAGATAGACTTCGCCCGGTTTATTGTATTTTCGTTTGATGTAATCTTTGGCGCGAGTCAGAAGCGTTTCCTCACCGGCTGCAAGTCCCATCGTTGCCAGACCACTCGGCTTCACAACCGCCAAAAGATGATTGTCTTCATAAAGTATCTGCACGGTTTTTATTGGAAATCCTGCGATAAATTTAAATGCAGCAAAACATCACTCAACAGAACCGGATCAATCTGTTTAAGTTGTTGCGCACACCGTACCGCGTGACGATAATCTCCGGTATTCAACGCATCAATCAATTTCTGTTCCAATGAACAGATTTTTTCGTTCAATAACCGGAGTTCGCTCAAATCTGTCCGGCAACGTCGGCATTCATCCTGCCATACCTGTTCCGCACCACAGGATGGACACCGGCATTTCATACGATTAGTTGACCTCATACGGAGTCCTCTAAATAATACAAGAGATCTTCCAATTGCGAAGCAATCGAACCCGCTTGATCTGAATCGTTACGATTAATTGCGTTGATCAGTTCTTTGGTTCGGGTTTCAATTTCCGTTCTGTCGTCTCCGGTTGTTTTTGAAATAAAATCGGCAACCCGGTAAATTAACGCAACTTCTTTCTCGTAACGTTTGTCCCAGCCGTCGGTAAGCCCTGCCTGAATAGCAAAATTTTTGCTGTCGGTTGTTTCAGAACCGGTTTCCACATCAATAACCGGTTCGTCGGAATCCATTTCTCTTTCAGCGAAAAAGCTTTTCAGATGTTCCTTGAATGATTCGTCGGCTTGGGGTTTATGTTCCGTTAAAACATTTTCAACCGTAATATTTCCGGCAAGCCCCGTGCTTTTTTCTGTTGCGGTTACATGCAGGATACCGTTGATATCCAAATCGAACTGACAAACAATTTGGTTACCGCGCGGAACCTTCGCAAGACCGTCCAAACGAAAATTACCAATCATCACATTGTGACGCACATCATTGGATTCGCCTTGAAAAACAGCAACTTCCACCGCTTGCTGATTATCATGCATCGTTCCGTACACGTTGGAACGGGAACACGGAATCGGAGTGTTACGTTTAATAATGGGCGAAAAAACATACGGCGAACCGACCCAATCATCGAAAACGCTTGTCCCAAGAGTGTGCGGCGTAATATCAATCAAAACACGACCAATTTCCGCACCGGAAATTAAACCGCCCTGAACCGCCGCTCCCATCGTAACACAAAGATCAGGATCAATTTCACCGTGTAACTTATTTCCCAACCGGCTTTCGAGTAATTGATGAACAAGCGGTGTTCGTGATGCGCCTCCAACCATGATCACCTTGTCAATATCGTTGGGATGTAAATGAGCGTCGTTGAGCGCGTCGTTAAGACAAGTCAATGTCTTTTCAAGAAGCGGCAATATTTGTTCCTCATATTGCTGTCGGCTCAATTCCATGTCAAGGTGTAACGACGCTCCGTCTTTTTCTGCAATAAATTCCTCTTTAATTTGAGTGAACGGTTCCGTTGAAAGACGTTTTTTCGCTTCCTCAACCGCTTGCAAAACACGGGAAACCGCCACCGGAGTGTCACGAAGATCAACTTTATGCTGCTTCTTAAATGTATCACAAACATAATCGAAAAGAAGTTGATCGAAATCATCGCCGCCAAGATGCGTATCACCATGACTGGCTAAAACTTCCAACACGCCTTCCTCAACACGAACAACCGATACGTCAAACGTTCCGCCGCCAAGATCGTAAACAAGCAATGTTTCACGCTCATCGGAACTGGTATTATAAACGAGTGATGCGGCAGTTGGTTCGTTAATAATCCGCACAACATCAAGACCGGCTAATTCTCCGGCAAGCCGTGTCGCTTCACGTTGCGTATCATTAAAAAACGCCGGAACCGTAATAACCGCTTTTGTAACTTTTTGACCAAGTGATTCTTCCGCATAAGCTCGAAGCGTTCTGAGAATCATCGCGGAAATTTCCGGCGGCGTATATTCCTTGTCGCCAAGCCGGATATGGACATCTTCGCCCATCTTACGCTTAATTGATTTAACAGTTCGTTCCGGATAAAGAATCGCTTGATTTTTCGCCGGATGACCAACCAAAAGATTGCCCGCCGGATCAATACCAACCACCGACGGAAGAAGTCGCCGTCCTTCTTTTTCAATAACAACAATATCGTGATCGCGAATGACGGACACTTCGCTGTTTGTTGTACCAAGATCAATTCCAAGAATTGTTTCCATAAGTTTTTTAAAAATAGTAAGTTAATTAAAGGGGTTAAAGGGATTTTTTGTAATAGTCAACTTTATTTTGTTTTTATTACAGTGTACACAGAAATTTTTTGTGAATTTTCAATGTTCCGTTTGAGACCGGGCGGCAACTCGGACATCGGCAAAACGAATTGGTTTGTTACGCCAAAGATATCCTGCCCGCACCACCTCAACAATTTTACCCGGTTCAATCATTTCCGTTTCGACAATAGCAATCACCCGCATCGTTTCGGGATTAACTGTTTCACCAATCGGATTGAGCCGGCTAATTAAGTGTTTTTTCAACACATCATCCATACGGCTCTGCGTCATCTCATAACCAAGCCGAAACGGTTCAAGTATTCGTTCAATTTCCAAAATATGTTGTTGCGCAAGATGTTCCGCAAAATACCGGACTGTGTTTCGTTGCCAAAAACGTTGCCATGACGTTAATTCGTCACAAAAAGATTTGGCGGTTGTCGAAATTCGTTCATGAACAAGTTTGGTCAAACGTTCCTGCAATGTATTCAAAGCCGTCCCTGCCCGTTGAAGCGATTCGTCAACTTCAATCAAACTCATCAAATACGGCTGAACTGCTTTTCGTTCAATTTCCGGCCGCTCTTTGCGTAAACGCCGAAGCTGTTCGAGTGTTTGCGCAGTTTCCTCAATATTTTTTTCAAGCAATTCCTGAGTTTGCCGATTGCTTTTGGTAAACAGTTTCAATTCATGACGCTGAGCGGAAAGCGTTTCAAAAACTTGATAAAGTCCGACCTTCGACTGCGATTCGT
>JAIROD010000187.1 GCA_031257725.1 Planctomycetaceae bacterium
AATATTTGAAAATAAATAAAATAGGAAATTTGAGCAAAGTTTTGCTGACTGGATTTTTCGTTAAAATCGATTTATTTTCCCAAAACTGCAAGGTCGATTAAACCGATACACCCATTAGAGCCGATATAACCGAATGAATCATTTGATTCTGGAAGAAACATTGTTTACAGATGAAATAATGTTTTTTGTCTATCGGCAGAGGAAATTAAAATGTCTTGCAGAATAAACAGGTTTCATGTTGCGATTTTAGGCGTTGTCCTTTTGGCTTCCCATGCGTTTGCGCAACCGCTCCCAATGGATCGGCAGACGAACCAAACGACCTTGTCGGTTCATGTTGTCAACGCTCCAAATCCTGTTTATTTGGGACAGGATGAACCAACTACAACGGAACGAAAAGGTTTTGGTTTGGTTGATCGGATTAAGCGGGTATTTACAAATTTGACGCGGGACGATGAGGAAATTGATGCGCCGCCAAGTAATCCGCAAGATTCCGTCCGCACGATAACTCCTCAATCTGTTCCGACTCGACCGCCTAAACCTCCGACATCGTCGGAAATAAAGCAATCGGTTGAAAATCCGGATCAACTCCCCACAGAACGCCGCACACCGGATCGGCGTGCCGTACCGGAAAGACGGCGTGAACCAACGAATAATTCTACTACCAACAACAGAACTCCGGTTCCGCCGACGGAAAATGTTGACCGGAATGTTGATGCGAATGAGTCGGAAGAATCAATTTTTAAGCGCATGGACACAATGCGTAAACAGATTTTCGACAAACAGCATTTTGATGAAAAGGCTTATACCCGTGAGATCAATTCTCAACAGTACAATGTTCGGGAATCGTTGTCGAATCGATCGGCTCAGACGGCAACTCCCCAGCGAACACCGGCTCAACGGACAGCGTCAAACGAAACGGCTCGGACTCCCCAAGTTCCGGCTGCAACACCTTCACCTATTTTGACCACCGATGACGTGGTTGAAAAACCAAATGAAATTGTCCGAAGTGAGCGAACTAGAGCGGCGGTTTCGACACGTCCGCAAATAGAGTCTGCCGACAACACACGTTTGGACGAACCGGTTTATCGACAGGAAGGTGAACGTGTTATTGATGGTAGAATGCCGCCAACCCGTAATTTATCGGGAATCAACATTGAACCGAATAACCCCAATGCCCATGCTCGTCCCGCTTATTCCGCAACACAATCTCCATCCTCGATTCGTGAATCGCAAAAGCAAAGTGAGGATAATTTGTTGCGAATGGCGCGACCGCGTGAACCAGGGAAAACTACCGGTTTGGCGGGAGAATATCAAATTGCTTCGAAAGACGTTAAACCGGAGCGTTCGGCAATAATCAACTCCGAACCGGAACGAGCGTTACAGGCAACCGCGTTGCGTGAGAATGCGTTACAGGGGCAAACCGGAATTTTGACCACCCCAGCAAGTTTAGAGCGGGAAAAGAAATTGTTGGTGAGTCCGCGTCTTGAAGTGGAAGCGGAAGGCGATCCGCGAGCGATTGTCGGTCAGGAAGCTCTTTACCGTATTAAAATTATCAATCGGGGCGGTTCGCCGGCGGAACAAATTGTTTTGAAGGTTGAAATTCCTAATTGGCTTGAAATTGCGCAACCGGAAGTCAGTGCGGGAACAACTTCAGTCGTTCCGCGCGAGGGCAATAGGGAATTACGTGATTTTGTTTGGAAAGTCAGTCGTGTTGACGCTCAAGCAGAGGAATTGCTTGTGTTACACCTGATTCCGCAACAACGAAAATCCGTAGATTTGAGAATCGAATATGATTTTTTCAAACCGACAACGATTGCTAAAATTGTTGTTCAGGAACCGATTCTGGAAATGGAGTTGCAAGGTCCTGATGAAGTTCTTTGGGGAACCAATGTCGGTTACAAATTACTTGTCCGCAATTCCGGTAACGGCGATGCCGAAAATGTTAAACTCGAATTGCTCCAAACCGGTTCGGATATGAAATCCTGTGAATTACCGGTGTTGAAAGCGGGTGAAGAACAGATGATTGATGTGGAAGTGTGGACGGGAAAGCAGGAACATATTGACATCAATATTCAGGCAACCGGTCAGTATGATATTTCCGCCAAAGTAAATAAACGTGTTAATGTGTTACGTCCTAATATTGTTATGGCGGTTGATTCGCCGACCGTTCAATTTGTCGGCAGTCCGGCTGAATTTCAAATTAAGGTTCAAAATGTCGGCAATGCCGCAGCGCGTGACCTTGTGTTGTCGGCGGTCATTCCTTTGGGCGCGAAATTTATTTCGAGTACGGCGGGCGGTGAACTAACGCCTGAAAACCAAATTGTCTGGAAAATTGATTCTATTTTGGTTGGAGATGTTTTTTCGGCTTCGGTGGTTTGTGAACCGAAACGTGAAGGAGCCTGTAAATTGGAAACTTCCATCAGCGATAAAAGCGGTGAACTGGCGAGTTGCACCGGATCATTCGAAGCCGAAGCAATTGTCGAGTTAAAACTGGAAGTCGAAAATCCGCAAGGTCCTATCGAAATCGGACAAGAAGCGGTTTACACGCTGAACGTGGTGAATCGTGGAACCAAAGCGGCGGAAAATGTCGAAATCAAAGCGGCATTCGGCGGAGGTTTGGAACCTCACGGAGTGGAAGGCGGAAACGCTTACATGAGTGATGGTCAGGTCTTTTTCGATAAAATTCCAACCATTACCTCCAGACAAAACCTTGTCCTGAAAGTCAAAGCCAAAGCGGAAAAACCGGGTAATCACCGGATTCGCACGGAAGTAATCTGTGCTGCTGCCAATGTTCATTTAGTCAACGAAAACACAACGTATTTCTATCAAAAACAAAAAGGGAAAAGTACGACAGTGGTATCGAGTGATCCGGCTATTTCAACACCCGCACCGCCTGCCCAAACGGATGACCCGTTTTTGAAATAAAAATTATCTGATAGTTAATAGTTAATAGACCTTTTCGCTAACCCTAAACATGATGAAACAAGACGAACAGGTTTATTTAGGAAAGGAACGCACGCGTCCCGCGTGCATCCCCAGAGTTAGGGTGAAATGAGACCTTTGCGCTAACTCAGGCACGCGGGACGCGTGCGATCCTTCGGTTAGCGAAAAGGTCTATTAAAATCATAGTTCAGTCTCCAACTCCATGTTCAACTCTCAATTATCTACTGCCCTTTCAGGGCGTTGATCGTGTTGACCATTACCCGCCGCGTTGCGGCTGGCTGGCTTGTGTTGCCCTTTCAGGGCGAAAGAAGGACAATTACCATTGACCGTCAGCCACAAACGAAAACGCTTCCTATTAAATTTCCTTTTGTAACTCTTTCTCGATCACCCGCATGGATTCCCATTTTTTACTGAGAAAACGTAATGTGAAAAAGATGAAATAGAAAACAACATCAACCGTCAAAACAATCCAGCACCATATCAGACCAAGACCAAAATAATGAATACCGACAAAGCAAGCCAACGGCAAAAGCGGAGCAACAATCAGTACAACACGCATCACAAAAACGGTATCGCCGGCTCCGCGTAGTGTGGAGATGGAGATGAAAGCGCAACTGTCAAAGAAAATATACAACGCAATAAAACGAAGCAAAATAACCGTTAAACGATGAATCAATTCAAATTCTTCCGGCGATGAAAATACCGCAAACGCTGACAACAAAAAATCCGGTATTGCCAGAAATAAAACGGCAAAAAATCCGGTGTAAGCACAACCAATCACAAACGACGTATTCGTTACACGTCTTGCCAAATCTGGACGGTTATTCCCCAACTGATTGCCAACCATTGACGTGACCACAATCCCGATTCCGGTCAATGGAATAAATGTTAGCGAGTTTAACGTGAAGGCGATCGTTGTTGCGTTTCTGGCTAATTCTCCGAGTCCGCCGATAATCATGAGAAACAGCGTAAAAGTTACCGTGTCGATAAAGGTGTACGAACCGCTTGGCGTTCCGTAATACAAGATTCGTTTCAATAACGGAATGTCCGCCTTCATTCCCGACAAAACATGATACCGTTTTTCACGCCAATCCGTCAGGAACATTAATACAACATAAATGATCAAACGAACCCATTGTGAAATCATTGTTGCAATAGCCGCACCCACAAGTCCCCATGCCGGAAATCCGCACTTGCCGAAAATCATACAATAATCAAGGAATATATTCAGTACAACACAAAATAAGTTGTTGTACATTTCAATCCGCATTTTACCTCGTCCGCGAAAAAAAGCGGCAGCGGCTTCTCCGCTGATGGTTGCGGCACTGCCCCAAAGGAGATAATCAAAATAAATTTTCTCCAATTTCACCAAATGTGCGTCATGTCCAAATATCACAAAAAAATGAATTAAATACGGTTCCAGAAGAAACAAAATCGGTACAACCGCAAAACCAAACCAGATTCCCTGCCAAACCACCGAACCAATCCGACTATCATTACCGCTCCCATAATATTGGGCAACAAAGGTTGTTACGAAAGTCGCGATGGCCACCGGAATGGCCACCACCGACCAGAACAACATCATCCCTTGCATCGATGCGGTCATGGAATCCGGATCGTTCCACATCAGGAACATCCGATCCGTAAAATTCATCAGAGAAATCGAACCGCTCGAAATAATCAGCGGAATTAACTGCCACAACACTTCATACCCGCCGCAAGGACGTGTCCACCATGTTTCAGGCTTTTCTTGAGATTGCTTCATATCAGATAAAACTCTTTGCCAAAGTAACGGCGGCACTGGCGTTATCACTATAGCCGTCGGCACCGATTTGTCGGGCAAATTCATCGGTTACCGGTGCTCCTCCCACTAACACTTTAGACGTGGCACGAAGTCCGTCGCTTTCTAATTTTTCAATCACTTTTTTCATTTGCGGCATTGTTGTGGTCAACAGTGCGGACATGGCAATAATGGTTCCTTCCCGTTCTTTGGCGGCAGCAACAAATTTTTCCGGCGAAACATCAACGCCAAGATCAATCACCTCAAAACCGCCGCCTTCAAACATCGACGCAACAAGATTTTTACCAATATCATGAAAATCGCCTTGAACCGTCCCAATCGCAATCCGTCCGATTTTTTCCACACCGGAATTTTTCAGTAATGGATTCAGAATTTTCATAGATTCCTGCATGGCACGAGCGGAAATGAGAAGTTCCGGTACAAAATACTCGTTTTCTTCAAAAAGACGACCAACTTCTTCCATTGCAGGAATCAAATGTTCGTCCATCACTGCTTGCGGTGATATTCCGGATTCAATGAGGTGATTCACTTCCTGCAATGCCGCACCGGTATCGCCATCAATAACACTTTGAGAAAGCGGTGAAAACATGTTTTTTTTAGTTATTTTTAGTTATTTTTAGTTAATAGTTAAAATTGTGGGAATCTCTCATCATTCAGGATTTACTGAAAGTTAACGGCGTGGGCTTGCCCCGCGTTGTTCGACTTAACCCTAAAACACGGGGTAACCCCCGTCGTTAACTATTAACTGGGAATCTCTCCTCATTCAGGATTTACCGAAAGTTAACGGCGTGGGCTTGCCCCGCGTTGTTCGACTTAACCCTAAAACACGGGGTAAACCCCGTCGTTAACTATTAACTGGGAATCTCTCATCATTCAGGATTTACCGAAAGTTAACAGCGTGGGCTTGCCCCGCGTTGTTCGACTTAACCCCAAAACACGGGATAAACCGCGTCGTTAACTATTAACTGGGAATCTCTCATCATTCAGGATTTACCGAAAGTTAACGGCGTGGGCTTGCCCCGCGTTGTTCGACTTAACCCCTAAATCACGGGGTAAACCCCGTCGTTAACTATTAACTGGGAATCTCTCCTCATTCAGGATTTACCGAAAGTTAACGGTGTGGGCTTGCCCCGCGTTGTTCGACTTAACCCCTAAAACACGGGGTAAACCGCGTCGTTAACTATTAACTGGTAATCTCTCATCATTCAGGATTTACTGAAAGTTAACGGCGTGGGCTTGCCCCGCGTTGTTCGACCTAACCCTAAAACACGGGGTAACCCCCGTCGTTAACTATTAACTGGAAATCTCTCATCATTCAGGATTTACCGAAAGTTAACGGCGTGGGCTTGCCCCGCGTTGTTCGACTTAACCCCTAAAACACGGGGTAAACCCCGTCGTTAACTAATTAGTTGAAAATAAAAAACTGAATGATGAGAGATGCCCAATAGTTAATCGTTAAAATGGTGTAATTTGTAGCCTGTAACTATTCAGTCGCGGTAGGCAACCGACTGCCGGGCGGTTTTAAACAATACGGTGTACTCGCCGACTTGTCCCTGTTGACGGCTGGAAATTAAAGACCAACAGCGTACAACACCATAACAAACCAACCGGCGCAACCTTTCGGCGAAAGGTTGCCTACCTTCCTCGACTGAATAGTTAC
>JAIROD010000208.1 GCA_031257725.1 Planctomycetaceae bacterium
ACTACCTATCTCTTCATTTATTTGTGAAAGGAATTTAAAAATGGAGTTTACTCGATATATTCGGCTGATGTTATGTTTTGTTATTTTGTTGGCGTTTTTGGCGGAATCTGCGTCGGCGCAGTTTATTCGTCGTCAACTCCGACGCATTCCCGGATTTCCAACCGCAGAACCCGGCTATCGGGTCGGTTCGCCAACTCCGGAACCTCTCATTCAAGGAGACGGACGAATTTTGGAACGTGTTCGGAATATCGTCAACCTCTTCACTGAAAACGGTACGGAACTTAAACCTGTTGCGGTAATTTCGTTTGCCGGTTTCGACGAGTTTAAACGGGTTCTTGAAATTGTTGCGAAGGAAATCCGTTTGGATAAAGGAAGTTTGGAAGAACCAGCGTTGTTGAATGTTTTTCTTGCGGTGTATGAACGGATTGTGGGGCAAGGTTTTGATACCGGTCAACCGCTTGGAATGATTTTGCAAACGGATGGAATTTTGTATTATCCGCTTCTTTTCACTCCGCTGAATCTAAACAGTAAACTCGGTCAGTCGCTGAAAAATGATTATGCCGAACAACTTCCTGATGGTCGTTATGCAATCCGTCAGGAGATTTTCAATTGGCCTCTTGGACGACTCTATGTTCAACAGCACAACGGTTGGGTGTTCATTGCGACGGAGCAACAACTGAAGACCTTGCCCGATAATCCGACAACCCTTTTGCAAGGGCTTGACCGTAAACATTTAATCGCCGCAAGATTTGACTTACAAAATTTGCCGTCGCTTTCAACCCGTGCGGCATTGACGCTTAGTGAAATGAACGCGGTCGCGCAGGCTGAAACAGAACTCGAAAAAGCAACCGCACGGTTAGGAATTGGTTATCTTCGCTCACTCGCCGAACAAGCCGACTTCCTTGAATACACTTTTTCCTACGACGAAGAACATGCGGATTATGTTATTGAACAAAAAGAAATCGTCAAACCAAACACGGAACGCGCCGCATTGTTACAGCAACGCCGGAATGCCCAAAGTCCGTTTCACGCCTTTTACCGTCCGGAAAACGCAGTGTTAGCGTCGCATTGGGTGATGAACTTAACACGATCGCAAAGCAGAGAACTTGAAACGATTTTGGATGAATCGCTTGGAAAAAATCTTTTAACGGAAGAAGAACGGTTGGAATTGCAAAAGCGGTCGGAAGAAAAAAGTAATAATAAAAGTAAGACTAAAAGTCCGACTTCACGAAAACGCCCGACTCCGAAAACTCCGCTCCAGCCGGAAACGGAAAATAAATCAGAAACGGAAAATAAACCGGAAACGGAAAATGAACCGGAAACTGTCCCCAATATCCCTGCCAATCCCAATCGTCCCTTTCCTACTTTTCCCGATTCAATTACTGATCCGAATGAACGTCTTGCGCAACTTCTGGCGCAAATCCCGCCGGAACAAATTGAAAAGGAAATGCTCGAAGCCTCCGAAACTGCATCGGCTGGAACACCAAACGTGATGCCTGATCTTGTGTTGAGTAAAACGCAGGCGGAGAATCTGACAGACGTACAAAAACTTGAAGTTATTTTCCGGCGTGTTGGTGTTGCCTATTATTGGGCGTTAATTGGTGCAGTGCGGAGCGGTCAGTTTGACGCTGCTTCGACTTGCTCTTTTGAACAGGGAATGATCGGTGTTTACAATATTGTGGAAGGTAAAAAATTCAGAAAATCGTTGGATTCTGTTTTTGCTGATATCGAAAAGGAGTTTCCGGAAGTTTACGCACGGAATATCCGAAGGGATTACATGGAATCGGAAGGCTTCACACTGACCAGTATTTCATTCCGTCCGGGTATGTTTATCAAAAATCAATTTTTGTCATGGCTTATTCCGTCGGAATATTTGGAACGTGAAACACGTCTTGTTCTTGGAGTTCGGGACGATGCCCTTTGTTTTGCGGTTGGTTCCGGCGATTTTGCGGAACAACGTCTGCTTGAAGCAATAGCCGGAACAACCGAAACGCTTCCGGTGTACGATATATTTTTTACATTTTCGGCTTATGAATTAGGCAGGGCGTTTGCTCAATCGGGAAGTCCGGATCGATTGGTTCCATTCAAAATTGTTGCAGCAAACACCAATCCCAATGCCCGCGCTTATGCTGTTTCAAAATTTACCGATACTTCAAAAACATTGACTCTTCGTATTTCCGCTCTTTTAACACCTTCCATCTGGCGTTTCCGTGAAAACCTACGCGAAGTAAGATATTACCGATGGCATTAACTAAAAAAATTCCTAGCGTTCAGAGACTGGTGTGTTAAAACGGGTCAAAATGTTAGGTTACCGATACCTTATACTAATGGATATTTTTTATGAATAAAAAGCATACACCAACTTTAGGCTGTTTAAGCGGTTGCCTTTGTACGCTTCTTTTAATTTTATGCCCGATAACGGCTTTTTTTATAACACTAACTAATTACTGCATAACAACAGATTCATCTATTATCTATCCTATTATCAGTTTTGTTATATCGTTAATTGGAATTTCTATTTATACATTTTTACACATTCGCGATTGCCGAATCGAAAAAGCAAAAAGCGAAACGGAAAAAGAAGAAGACAAAAAGAATAAACTAATTAGTATTCTCATGATTATAATTGCGTTTTTAATTGGATGGGATACTGGTAAATAACCTTCTTACTTCCTATACTTTTCATACTTTACGAGTAATCTTTTGATGTTTTCTGCTTCGTGATTCGCTCCCATTTCGGACGATCCCGCAATAGGCTGCTTGAATTGCAATAAACAATCCTCAACGGACGGGGCATCTGTTCGACCGGCATTAGCGGTAATAAATTCGTATATTGTCTTGACTAACGACGCAAAGTTAAAATCTAACCGTCTTTCACCAAACGGCCCCTTCACTTGGTAATACCGCAGCCAACTTTTATATTCTTTCGCCGTAATCCGGTCTTTTAATTCCTCCATAGGGATTCCCAACGCCAACGATAAATTGTGCCAAAATTGCCATTGGAAATCCCCGTCTAGTTTTTTAAGAGTTCTTCCTCATCCTCATCCGACAGATCGTTCAACTCTTTGGCGGCGTTGTAAATTCGTGTCAACGGTCTTGACGATTTTTTCGTCAACCACTCCACATCGGACGGTTGAAAAATCGGTCTCCGGTTTTCATCGCAACAAACC
Organism: Planctomycetaceae bacterium; assembly: GCA_031257725.1. Lineage (GTDB taxonomy): Bacteria > Planctomycetota > Planctomycetia > Pirellulales > Thermoguttaceae > WRKP01. The sequence continues at coordinate 3,171 of JAIROD010000208.1, forward strand.
AATACCGCCATGCGGTAGGTTAAGATTGTTTCAACAGATCATTTGTGTATAATGTCGTTTTGTGTATAATGTCGTTAAACAGATAGACAGCCGATGTTGGCAATATCTGTTGGCGATATTTTGTAGTTTCGACTTTATTTTGAAAGGTTAATTTTATGTACAAATTTTTTGTTTTATCGTTGTTTGTTTCTATTTTTACCGTAACTTCGGTTTATGCAGAGCGTGTGCCAAAATCGTTGGTTATTATGCTTGACGGCGCCAGAAGCGATGTCATGTTAATGGCTAAAACTCCGAATCTTGATTCGGTCTGCAACAGCTCTTGGGCAACTGATTATCACGGGGCATGGTCATTGGCTGCTCATACGGTTAAAGATGCTCCCACAATTAGCGGTCCCAATCACGCCACCATCGCCACCGGTGCTACTCCTCAAAAAACAAAAATTCCAAACAATGATTTATACGGAAATTATAACAAGACCAATGCCAGTGCTACGTACAAAAATCATCTGACACGGATTAAAGAAAAATATCCTGAAAAAAAGACGGCTTTCGTCTTTTCTTGGAAACCGGATAACATTCTCGTCTCGGAAAATAATCTGTGTGATCTTGTTGTTTGTGACAGTGATCAAAATAACGCCAAACACGTTCCGAAAATTCTTGACGGTTCTTACGAAAACGAACTCTGGAAAAAAGGAACAGATATTGACGCAATGCTTTATTTTATTGACTTGCCGGATCATGTCGGTCATAGCGGCGGTTATTGCCCGCCCGGTCAGAAACACAATGAATATATTGCCTGCATTGAAGAAATTGACGGTTGGTTCGGCGTTATTCTTGAAACAATACGTAAACGAACAAATTTCACTAATGAAGATTGGTTAATTGTCGTTACTTCCGATCATGGCGGTTGGGTCAGTGGACATGGTCCGATGCGGGCGGATAATTTTACAATTCCATTTTTTATTACCGGTCACAATATTGTATCGGGTGAAATGGAAGGGCAACCGTGTAATGCCGATGCCGCAGTTACGGTTTTGGATCATTTCGGTTTTGATGTTGCAAAAATGAAAGAGGAGGGGTTGCTTGACGGTTCTGTTCGCGGAAAAAGTGAAACGGTTTCTACGTCTGTGAAACCGCTTGACGACGGACTTCTTGTTTATCTTCCGTTTGACGGCAGTTTGGAAAACAAGACTCCAAAAATTTCCGAACCGATTGTTGCAGAAAATCGCGGAGCGGTGATCAAATCGACCGGCGGAAAGAAAAACGGTTATCTTGAGATTCGTAAAAGCGAACAACCGCAATTCGTAACGCTTGGCAATCCTAAAGCATTGCAATTCGGAACGGATGGGAATTTTTCGGTTGCATTTTGGACTCGAATACCAACAGTTCAGGAAAATGATCCGGTTTTTATTAGCAATAAAAATTGGGTGACAGGTCAAAATTCCGGATTTTGTCTCTTTGCTAATCCTTTACCCGCGAATAACGGAAACATTATCGGGTTCAATATTGCCGACAACAACAAACTCCGTGTTGATGTAAAACAGATTTTTCTCACATTGAATGAGTGGCGGTTTTGCGCTGCAACAGTAAATCGAAAAGGTAATGCAACACTTTTTGCAGGGAATCCGAATGGACGATTGTTTTTTTGTAGCGAAAGTCTGATTGATGAAAATCTCGGAAAAAGTTTTGGTCGGTTGGACGGCAATATCAATACACCGTTGTCTTGGAATATCGGTCAGGACGGAACCGGAAATTATAAACCACAACTCAACGCCGATATTGATGAACTCCGTATCTGGAACCGTGCTTTAAGTTTAAAAGAAATTGAAACACTGTTCAAAAGCGTACCATAATTCCCGATACCGTTGACATCAATTTTACCCGCCCCGTTGAGGCGGGTTATAATCTCAACAACCTTTGATAAAAAAATGTAACCGTCTATTTTGTTTTTATCCATTTTTGTTTTAATTTTTTTAACACGAAATACACGAAGCACACGAAAAATACAAAAGGGCATCTCTAATAATTCAATTTTTTATTTTCAAGCAATTAATTAATTAATAAATTAATAAATTAATAGTTAACGACGGGGTTTACCCCGTGTTTTAGGGTTAAGTTGAACAACGCGGGGCAAGCCCACGCCGTTAACGTTCGGTAAATTCTGAATTATTAGAGCTTCCC
>JAIROD010000218.1 GCA_031257725.1 Planctomycetaceae bacterium
CCACCCCTGCCCCTCCGAAGGAGGGGAATTATTCCCCTCCTTCGGAGGGGCAAGGGGTGGTTCTTCGGAGGAAACAATTGAATAGTTAAAAAAAAATATTCCACTGATATATTACGAAATATTAATATACACACAAAAAAATAGAATGGGGAGTGAAGATAGATAGTTTATTAAAAAGTCAGTGGAGGTTCTTTAATATCAGGGAAGCTCTAATAATTCAGAATTTACCGAACGTTAACGGCGTGGGCTTGCCCCGCGTTGTTCAACTTAACCCTAAAACACGGGGTAAACCCCGTCGTTAACTATTAATTTATTAATTAATGGGCATAAAATAAAAAATTGAATTATTAGAGATACCCTCTTGTTGTTTACGGTTTTAATAACCGATACAAATTTTTTTGTCTTTTTATTTTTCCCAAGGCAACGAATCGTAAATCATTTGAGACCATTGTTTTTGCGGCAACGGGAAACGGTTCGCATACCGTTGCACCATTGAAAGAATTGCCGGAAGCTCACGAAATTGCGAGAAAACGGCAATCACGCCAAGTTGAAGCAAGGCAAAACGAATTGCTTCACCTTCGGCAACCGTTTTTTGTGAAAGTTCCGAACAATAAACAATGAGATGCGGGGAATAAATGAGATGCGGGGAATAACGGAACCGGTTGAATGGTTCTTCTCGGGCAAGTTCTACCAAAATTTCCTCCACTGTCCATTGAACAATGAAAATTCCAACGGGATTTTTTTCAAAATTTCTTTTTTCGATGGCGTGTTGAAGTGACCGAAAACGCACCGTTTCAAACCGACGCTGTTCATCGGCAACATGAATCGCCCAACTCAACCGACGATCCGGAACAATAAGAAATAACGGAATCATGATCAATTGTATTATGTGAGGATATTTGTCCTTATACTCCATACTCCATACTCCATACTCTCATTCGTCCCTATTGTCCCTAAAATTTTCGGTGTAGGGATAAATAGGGATAAAAGTATAGGGATAAATGGGACAATGGACTAAAAATCTTTTTGGAATTTTATTTTCGTACTGTCCCAAGTAGGACCAGCAAAGTTGCCAAAATTCCGGCAAGAAAAATGGCGGCTGCATAACCGGAAAGGAATAATGTCCAGAACCAAACCGGAACATGACGATACCATACGTCTATCATTTGTTTCGGTTTGGTTTCCGATTCTTTTATTTCCACGTTTGTTACTGATTTTGTTTTGGGTGTGGTTGGCGGGTTGGGCGGGATGTGGGCGGTGTTTTGGCGACGCAATCGGGCGCGTGTTTTTTCAATTTCGTTGAGTGTGTGGAGAGTCGAATCTTTGTATTCTTTTTGCCCGCCAACCGACAATTGACCGGAATCCGAATAATCTGTTTGAGAAAACATGCTCGAACCATGAACCGAATCCAGAAGATTCACATGAACTTCTTCACCAAGAATCGAAAAATCCGAATCATGCCCCACCGATTCGGTATTACTCTTTCGCGCCTCCTGCGCATCCATCTGATGCAAAAGTTGTAAGAGTTTTCCGTGTTGGGCGTTTTGTGCTGCGGAATCGGGAAATCGGTTGTCGGTTTTCCATGAGGAAAACGCGGAAAAGTTTGGTAATGAAAATTCACCCGCTTCCGCATAACCGTATTTAATAAGCCAGTTTTCAAAATCCCGTGTTACCTCAGCAGCAGATTGCCGGCGATTTTCAGGACGTTTGGACATCATTTTTTGACAAAGAAGAATCAGGTCTTCCGGCGTGTCGGGGCGGTCAACAAGAATACTTGGCGGTTCCTTTTGCTGGTGGTCTAAAAGACGTTTCGACACAGAACCGTCAGGGAATGGCGGATGACCGGTTAAACAGAAATATAAAACGCCGCCCAATGAATAAATGTCGGCTCTGGCATCGACTTTATGACTGTCCAACGCTTGTTCCGGTGCAAGATAATCGGCAGTTCCAAGAATTGTTTCTTCCTGAATATGAGTGATACGACCTTCGTATCGCCGTTCATCCAACAAGGCAAGACCAAGATCAAGAATTTTAACTTCACCTTGTGTATTGACAAGAATGTTGCTCGGTTTCACATCGCGGTGAATAACACCTACCGCATGGGCATAAGCCAATGCGTCCGAAGCCTGACGCAAAATATTAACGATTCGGGCAAACGTAATTTTTCCTTCCTTCTCGATAATTTTCTGTAAATTCTCACCCGGAAAATATTCCATAACAATATAATGAAGATCGCCTTCGTGATCGATATCGTAGGCTCGGACGATATTGGGATGATCGAGTGAGGCGATTGCTTGGGCTTCACGAATAAAACGTTCCAGATAAATTGATTTTTCCAACCGTTTTCGCGGCAACACCTTAACAGCAACACGACGTTGCATCAAGGTGTGTTCGGCAAGATAGACGGAACTCATACCGCCTGAACCAAGATGCCCCAGTATTTTATATTGCCGGAGAAAAAAACCTCTATAACGTTTTTTCAGAAGTTGCTTCACTTGCCAAACAGTCAACAGATAACGCTTAACCAATGACGACGCAACATATTGTACCTCATCCAATTGCCCTTCCATTGCTTCCGACTCAATAGATGCCAACGCCTCATCAAGTTTAACGGAATCGACCAAACCGCTGCGCCGTAATAAATCAAGGAATTGAGCAACGGAAATCATGGAGC
>JAIROD010000272.1 GCA_031257725.1 Planctomycetaceae bacterium
CGTTTTTTGGTTTTCATCTGGATTTACTTTTTGTTCATTTATTGATAATCATAATGTTGGTATAAAAAATTATTGCACAATTATTTTTTTGTACTTCGCTTTCACAATGTGTAGATCAAAAAATGATTCAATTATCAATTTGATGCTTGAAATTCGATGTTTGAGGATTTTTGTATTTTTTATATTTCACATAAAATTGTTTTTTGTTCTTTTTATACCACAATTTATTTGTAAAAAAAAAATATTATTATGTCATTGTCCTTGTGCTTCGCATGTTTAATGTCTAGTGTCCAAGGTATACATTTCCATATTGTAAATACATTGTAATTTTATGAAATATATCCCGACATCTTTCATAAGAGTAAACAGCAAGTTCACCAGGTGAAAATACGTCTTCATCAGGTAGATGTGTGCCATTATTTTTTGAACCAAGAAGTAAACCAGAAGTTAAATCAGTAACAGTAAAAAATAAATTGATTTCTGGATGTTTGATACAATATTCTATTTGATTGTTTATCTTGATATATCCGAGTTTTGCTCCATAAAATTGTTCCATTACATTAAAAATAACGAGAGGAATTGCAGTATTACATAATTCATCTCCAATCGTCTCATCAAGACCTTCATAAAAAATATAATGAGCCGCTTCAATATCTGTTGGAGTACCTAAAATAGTGCCTCCATCGGGAGGGCAGATTTCGTTGTATTTTTTCTGATATTTATGAAGAATTGATACAAATTCTGTTCGGCACTTACACTCATGAAAACTCATTACACCTATCATATTGATTTCGTCCTTAATAAAATAACATTACATATTTTATACAAAACATTCTGCCATAATTGGGGGGGGGGGATAAAAATATTACGACAATGCTTGACGAAAGTATAACTTTATCTGATTCAAATAAACTAAAATTCCATAATTTCTTTATTTTTACATTGTAAATTTAAGCAAGTATCAATGAAACAATATCTCTATCTCTGTTAATTTAATAAATTTACAAATATAAATCATGCTTTCGAAATATTGAAACATCTTATAAGTCTGAACAAAATTATATAATAAATTATCAAATATCTTTATTTTTTACGTTTAGAAAGTATATGAAAATGGTAATCGTTGTCTTCCCAATATGCAGCATCATTCTTATGTTGACCATTATGAAGATCATGATAATCCATACGAAATAGTTGATAGGGATATTTAATTTCATTTTTTGATAGACCTGGAATGCTACCAACACCAAAGAAACGTCCTCTAAAAGAATCATAGCCAAAATATAAAGCAACTTTGGCATAAATACCTCTACTTACTTTAATTTTTAATCCAGTATTAGTAAGAAAAATAGGATTAGGAACTCCTTTAATTGATGGAGTTGGCATAAAAATTAATAATCTTGAATCTTTACCTTTACTAAGCGAAGCAATCGTGTTTAATAATCGCCCATTAAATGCATTACAAGCTAATTCTGTCATTATTCTTGGGATATTTATTTGAAATGTCAATAGGGCATTTCTAATACCATCAAGACTGATTACATTGTTTAAGCTACTATCTTTAATAGCTTGGTCTTTTATTAAATTTAATCCTTTTTGAAAAACTGCTTGTAAGTCTCCATTGAAAATTCTCAAAAGTAATTGTATTTGTTCAAATGTATCACATACTCTTTCAATCTTATCAAGAATATTTATAATACGTACAGAAAAAGATCCCACTCGCCCAACAATGGCTATAGAGGACATTAACGATCCTAGAGATTCCAAGCCGCTTGGATCAATCCCATTTACGGGATCAGCATGAGTGTACAGATATTTGTGTAATGATTGTGGATCATTCAGATTTCCAAAGAATGGATCGAGTCTGTTGAATCGTCCGGTAGCAGGATCGTAATATCGTTGTCGTAAATATTGCTGTCCGATTTTTGAATCGAATTGTTCGCCAGAGTACAAGAATTCTGTTAGCGCAACAGATGGGTCGAAACCAATTGCGTTGCCGTAAGCGTCGAAGGCGTAGAGTTCGACGATAGCACCTGCAAGATCAGTTAAAACTCTGGTACTTCCGTGACCGTCGAAGGTGAAATATAACTCCTGTTCTGTATTGTCTTTAACGGTGATTTGAGCGATTCTGTTACGTCCGATAATATATGTTATGTTCGGTTAACGCTACTTTTTTCACATTATAACGATTTTAACGGGGCAGAAAATCCACTTTTACCGCTTCAAAGCATGTTTCATTACCTAATTGTCAAAGATCATTTGAGGAGTATATCAAATTTGATTCATTCTTTCAATAGAACCCTCATATCTCATTATCGAAAAAAGTTTAGAAAAAATAAATAACAAGATGATTTTAGGTGAAAAATCTTTTTCGTTAAAAATGATCCTTATTTCTCAAGTTTCTCACACAGACTGCCGAGTAGAATGATTCAAAATTATCAACTAAATCACCAGAGTCTCTTGAAAATACTGACATTTCCTACTATGATAATTCTCGTTTTAAACCCAAAGATGATAATTATGTCTGGTTTAAGACACCCTGTTAGTACACCAAAATCATCTGTTGCCAAACCTAAAACACTAACGATGTAACAAAATTCATAAACACATCAAAATAAGATTCTCGATACAATTTTTCATTGAAATATTTCATAACCCCATTATAATCAATAGTTTACATCAATTCCTATCCATGGTGAACAACGACGTTTTTTGCAGTGAACGGGTCAGTGAACCGCCACTTATGTGTTTCCACAAGTCCTTATATCATAAAGACTTACGTCAAACCTGAAAGAGGTAGGCAACCCCTTCGGCGAAAGGTTTGCACCCACGGCGTTCACCTATGGTCGCCTACCTTACTGGAAGTCAAGAAATCAAAAATCAATTTCATTTGATTTTTGATTATTATTGTTTGGCGGAGTGATTTTGACCGTGCGTCCATGAATTGAGACTCGTCCGTCGGCAAGCAGACTGATTGCTTCCGGGTACGCAATACATTCGGCAGCAAAAACTCGGGCATTCAAAAGATCAGGCGTATCGTCTTCACAAACTTCAACTGATTTTTGCAGAAGAATCGGACCGTTATCGTATTCCTGATCGACAAAATGAACCGTACAACCGCTTAGTTTGGCACCGTATTCGAGAACTTTGGCATGGACAATATTACCGTAATAACCTTTACCGCAAAACGATGGAATGAGAGACGGATGGATGTTTAGGACACGGTTTTCGAAATCTTTCGGGATTTGCAGTAACCGCAGATAACCCGCCAGAACCACATAATCTACCCCTGCCGCACGACATATATTGAAATTGGCTTCGCTAAATTCGTTCAGACTATCAAATTGTGAACGCTCGACAATTTCAATCGGAATTGATTCTTCCTCTGCATACTGAAGACCGGCAACATTGGAAACACTCGAAATAACAACAGCAATCTCTGCCGAAAGTGTTCCAGCCGTAATGCGATCAATGAAATTTTTCAAAGAACGCCCTGTTCCTGAAATTAAAACCGCAAGACGAAGTTTTTTCTTAGCCATATTACTAAAGGTAAAAATGTACTGAATGTTTGGGAGATTTTGGGGCAATCATACCGGTCAACACAAGGTTGCCCCCGTGTTGTTTGTTAACGACGGGGGTTACTCCGCGTGTTCGTTAACGACGGGGTTTACTCCGTGTTATTCGTTAACGACGGGGTTTACTCCGTGTTGTTTGTTAACAACGGGGGTTACCCCATGTTGTTCGTTAACGACGGGGTTTACCCCGTGTTGTTTGTTAACGACGGGGTTTATCCCGTGTTGTTCGTTAACGACGGGACAAGCCAAGCCCGCGCCGTTAACTTTCGGTAAATTCTAAATGATGAGCGATTCTCTATCATTGTGTTGAGTTGAGATTAACGCGGTTTGCGCAACATAACACGGCTATCGGCTACGGAGGATCCTTTTCCTTCGGCATGGACAATCAACGGGTTAACATCAAATTCCGCAACCTCAGGATGGTTCACCGCAAGGGCTGCCATTCGCAAAATGGTATCGACCACCGCGTTGAGATCGCATTTCGGTGTTCCGCGATAACCGTCGAGAACTTTAAACGCCTTGATTTCACGAACCATTTGTTCCGCTGTTATTTTCCACATTGGAGCCAAACGGAAGGAAACATCTTTCAGCAACTCAACAAGCGTCCCGCCAAGACCAAACATCATGAGCGGTCCCAGACCGTCACGGTTACAACCAACAATCACCTCAACTCCTTTTTCCGCCATTTCTTCAATCAAAATCCCGTCAATTTTTGCGCCGGGAACATTTTGGGCAATATTGGCGTAAATTTTGTCGTAACCGGTTTTGGCTCCGTCTGCTCCTTCGATATTGAGCAAAACACCGCCGGCATCGAATTTATGAACCACTTCTGCCGACATCACCTTCATTACCACCTTTTTACCGATTTCCGAAACGATTCTTGCCGCTTCATCCGCTGATTTGGCAATTCCGCTTTGGAGTAACGGCAGTTTATAACATTGAAACAATGGTCGGCAATCGGCTTGAGTCAGATATTTTTCCGTCTGATTGCCAAGATAATCCGCAATAATTTTGTCGGCTTTGGCGATATCGACATCTTTATATTCGACATATTCCCTTTTGGCGATTGATTTTGTTTCAACCAATCGGGTTGCGGCTGCCAGCGACTTTACTGCGTCTTCCGGAAAGGCGTAATTTGGAACACCGTTTTGTACCAAATGATTAACCCCTTCCTCGACCTGTTTAACACCCATAAACGCTGCAACAACCGGTTTACCGATTTTTTTGATGACATCGGGTAAAATTTTACCGCAATTATCGGAATCGGTCATAGATTGCGGGGTGAGCAGGACAACGCCCATATCGACATTCGAATCATTCATCACCGCTTCAACGGCAGCTTGATAACGATCACTATGGGCATCGCCGATCACATCAACCGGATTATTGAGTGCGGCAGCTTCCGGCAATACCGGCGGTTTAAGTTTTTCTTTGGTTGCGTCGTCCAGTTTGGCAAGTTTAAGTCCGGCGGCGATGGCAGCATCAGTTGCCATAATTCCGGGACCGCCTGCATTCGTAATAATCGCCAACCGATTTCCTTTCGGCAAAGGTTGTGTGGTGTAAAGAGCCGCCAGATCAAAGAGTTCCGAAATGGTTGTAACCCGCTGAACACCGGCTTGCTTCAACACCGCTTCGTAAACCGCATCGGAACCGGCAAGTGATCCGGTATGCGAGCTGACTGCTTTGGCGCCTTCTGCGGAACGACCGGATTTGAGACAAAGAATTGGTTTTTCCTTTTCCCAAAACGTTTTCGACGCGACTTCGATAAACCGTTTCGCATCGCCGATGTCTTCGAGATACAACGCGATTGCTTTGGTTTCGGGATCATCCGCCAGATATTCGAGCAAATCGGTTTCTTTAACGTCTGCTTTGTTTCCGAAACTGACAAACTTGCTGAAACCGATTTGTCGTGCTTCGGCGTAGTCAAGAACGGAAGTACAAAGAGCACCGCTTTGTGAAATGAATCCGAGATTACCTTTCAAGGCGATTTTGGCGGCGAATGAGGCATTCAGATTGATTTGCGGGTTGATAACGCCGAGACAATTGGGACCGATGAGCGGGATTCCGGCTTCACGGACTAAGTTGGTGAGTTCTTTTTCCCGTTCGGCTCCTTCGTGACCGGATTCTTTGAAACCGGCGGAGATAATCACCAGACCTTTAACTCCTTTCGCTTTACTCTCCAACACAAGACCGGGAACAACTTTAGCAGGAACAATCAAAACAGCAAGATCGACTTCATCGGGAATCTCGCTGAGTGTTTTGTAAACTTTAACGCCGTGAATTTCATCGGCTTTGGGGTTGACCGGATAAATCTTGCCTGCAAATTTATCGCGAAC
>JAIROD010000285.1 GCA_031257725.1 Planctomycetaceae bacterium
TTTGTTTGGAAAATTAATATAAATTCAAAATGATCCCCATCATTAAGGAGTTTTTTATGCAGGCTTATGAATTTAGTACGGTTATTGACGATAGTGGTATCATACATGTCCCGTCACAATATCTGCAACATATTTCATCTCCGGTAAAAGTTATTTTACTGACCGACGACGAAAATCAAAATAAAACGAATAAAAAATTTTCCGCAATAAAATTAAAAACAAAAGGACTTAAATTTAACAGGGAAATTGCCAATGAACGGTAAAGCATTTATTGATACTAATATATTTATCTATTTATATTCTGTGGATGAATTGGCGAAGCAAATAATTGCGCAAAAAGCCGTTAATAAATATGAAAATGTTATTAGTACGCAGGTATTAAATGAGTTTAGTAGTATTTGTATAAAGAAGTTAAACAAAAAATCAGAGGAAGTGGAATTAGCAATTGATGAGATAACCGAACATTGTGTTGTTTTAACACTGAGAAAAGAAGATATAAAACAAGCACTCGGTTTTCATAAAAAATTGGGATATAACTATTACGATTGTTTAATGATTGTATCTGCCCTTAATTCAGATTGCGATTATTTATTAACGGAGGATATGGCAGACGGACAAACGATTGAAGGTAAATTAACAATAGTAAATATTTTTTTGAAAGCCAATACGGAAAAATATTTGTAACTACCACAATACCGTCGAAAGATGTTTAATGCTACAATATTATTGTTTCACACTAAAAAGACAAGACTGATTTTTGTCATCAACTCATTGCGAGGTAATTAGAATGCCGCTTAGTTTGGAAAATATGGAAGAGGAAATAAAAAAGATTGCTCAATCATTTGATCCGCCGTTGGATGATTTTGCGGCAAAAATTGAGTTCGGAATGAGATTGGCGGTTGAGCGTGAAGTTGCGGAATTGCGGCGGCTGAAATTGCCCATTATCGTTTCACGAAACGGAAAACCATTCGACTGTAACCCCGATACCAATCCCAATGCTCCAGCATGGAATGATTAAAATTACAACAAAACAATTAGGAATTCAACCCGAAGAAAAACAGAAAAGATATTGATGATGTCAATCAATATGTCAGAAAAATAAGAAAAGGGAGAAATCAATGTTGATCAATACCGATGTTTTAATATGGTATTTAAAAGGAAATAAAAATGCACAAAATATTATAATCCATAATATTCCATTCAAAATTAATCGTTATGACCGGTCGTTCCCTGAACAACCGAAATTTATTTACAATCAATCAAACCAATGACGGAGACCAAACAATGAACACGATCATTTATCGAACAAAAACATACAGACAGAATGTCCCGACACTCTCCACTCTCCACTCTCCACTCTCCACTACTCATCATGCGTTTACGTTGATTGAGTTATTGGTGGTGATGTCGATTATGGTGTTGCTTGTGGCGGTGAGTGTGCCGATGTTGAAACCAATGTTCGAGTCGCAAAAAACCAAAAATGCCGCTCAAACAGTTGCCGCCGCCTTGCAGCGCGTCCGCTTCAAGGCAATGGAAAAACAGGAAACATACGGGATTTTATTCGCACCTTTTGAAAATCAAAATGATGTTGCAGTACAAATGCGACTCGTAAAAATGGGAAATGCTTCAATTAACACTGATCCCGCTTTACGGGTTCGAATCGTAAACAGACAAATTTTTTTATGTCAGTTTGATTTAACAAGTTCAACTTGGAATAACGTAGATCAAACTCTTTGGGATACCGAATGGAATAGTAAGGTTGAAAATGGTTACAGAATTCAATTGGGACGTCAAGGGCGTCTTTTAGAACTTGCTATTGCTAAAGCAGATATAGCAAGTTCGGTATATCCCACGCTTGCGTCACCTTACAACAACTTGACCTTTCCAGAGAATTCATCTTCCGATGCACTTGAATACAAAATTATTCAACAGCCGCGATCTTCGTTGTCTCCGCCAGTTGTATTACCGCGAGGGACGGTTATTGATCTTGCCTATTCTTCCGGTTGTAATGCACCGGAAGACTTGACGAATTATAATAAAAATAAACTTTATTTTAATGGTGACATTCAAAATATTTTGTTTACGCCCAGCGGTTATGTTGATTATTTTAACGGAAATTATAATCCATATTACGGTGGTTTGATTTATTTGTGTATCGGCGAATGGGAACGCGGTTTTAATCCATCTCTTGCGGAAGACGGCAAGAATAATATTCAAACGATGACCAATTTTTGGGTAACTCTTAATCCGCAAACGGGACAAATTCGAGTTACAGAAATGGCTCCGATATCCGAACCTAATGATATTCAAGGCGCACGGAAATTCGCCGCCGAACATTTTGGAATTAATGAACAATAAAACAAAATCAGATACAATAATTTTTATTTATGGAGGTGATTATGAAAGGTGAACGAGTATTAATATCGTTTGACTATGCGTTAAAGCGTTTGTTGCGTAACAAATCGAACTACGACGTTTTGGCGGGTTTTTTGAGCGAATTGCTT
>JAIROD010000294.1 GCA_031257725.1 Planctomycetaceae bacterium
CAACAATAATTCTGACAACGATTCTGATAATAATTCTAACGAGATTAATGATCCTTTTTCACCAACCGGCGATATTACGTTGTCGTTTTTTGCGCGTTCATCGGGCAGGGTAGTTCGTCCCGGCAACGCTCAATGGTTATTTTTTGAGGACAGTTCTGATTTGGTTAGTTTGCATCTTGTAATTCAACCGTTGGATTCGACCGTTTTTTTTGCTCCTTGGCCTTTCTTTTGCCGTAGTGAATCGGGAGTTTCACCTCTTCGGTCTTTTGGCGATCATGTTGAGGAACGCCGCACACATTCGCGAGAGGTTCCTATGACAATTTACTCAACAGCATTCAAACACGGAACACAACTTTCGATTACACCGTGTCAGGAACGTTTTGACCGTAACGATCTTCTTCAGATTCCTGCCCAGGGATTGGATCAATTAAAGAGTTTAGCGCAAAAGTGGGACAAAGAATCGCGGTTTCCCAAAGAGAACATTTTTGAGCGGGCGTCATATATGGAGCGTCAGTTTCTGGAATCTGATTATTTCAAATACAAATTAGGCGGAACGGTGCGGGATTACAGTCTTGATCCGCTTGAAGATTTTATTGGTAAGAATCCAACGGGTCATTGTGAATATTTTGCGGGAGCGTTGGCGTTAATGCTTCGGAGTGTTGGCATTGGTTCGCGAGTTATCGTTGGATTTAAGACTCACGCGGTGTTGCCGGGGACGTTGGTGATTCGTCAATCGGATGCTCATGCTTGGGTGGATGTTTATCTTCCGCCGGAATCTATTTCGGGGCGTGCGGCGGGACCTTATGCGGATTGGTGGTCTAATGGCGGTTGGATGCGGCTTGATCCATCGCCGGCTGTAGAATCGACGACAATAATGAAAACTGTTTCTTTTAGTCTGACGGACATGAACGAATGGATTCAAACGATGTGGGGTGAATTTGTTCTGAACATGAACACTTCCAAACAGGCAAAATGGATTTATCAACCGATTCGATCGGCGTTCCATTATATTGTTTATCGGGTATTTAATCTTGAATTTTGGAAAAGCCTGATAACGGAAACGGTTCGTACTTATAAGGCGTTATTTTTTTCGGGGGTACAATGGCGTTGGCGTGATTGGGGCAATATTTTGGTTTTTATTATTTTTTTTACTTTTTTATCATTTCTATTTTGGCGTTGTTTCCGGTGGTTATTGCCGCATTTTTTCAGGGTATCGGAAGGCGGTTGGCGGCGTAGGGCGACCATTGACTTTTATATTCGGATGGAGCGGTTGCTTATTCGGGTTGGGCGTGAACGTCGTCCTGAAGAGACTCCGCTCGAGTTCATTCGACGCACCGATTTTATTACCGAAACACGTCCTGTTGTTGATGCTTATTATCGTGTACGATTTGGAGCGGTGGAATTAACCAATGAAGAACTCCGCGAGGTGCGTGAACGGCTTGACCAACTCGAAAAGAAAATTACAGAAACCAATTCCGTAAAACCGTGATTATACTAGACCTTTTCCTTTTATTTTTTACCACAAAGGCGGTGAAGTCGCACAAAGATTGTCTGTTACGACATCTTTGTGCGACTTGTTCGCCTTGGCGGTTCAATGTTCATCGTTTGGGGAGAATGTTGAAAGGGTTAGGGAAAATGTCTAATTAATAGGCAGAAAATAAAAAAATGCCGAGCGTTCAGAGGGTGGTTGTTAACATGGATAAAAATTTGTAACTATTCAGTCGTCTGTCTTGGCGTACTTTTTTGCTGATTATTTCCCATTTTGGGGGAACGTTAGTAATCGAAGGGAACGATCAAAAAATTCCGTCCCGCTAGGGACGACATGTTGGTAGAAAAAATGTAATTAAAAAAATCCGCATCCCGTAGGGATGCAATATTGGTAAGATTTATTGATTGATTCCTGATTTTACCGATTGGCCAAAAAAATATCGTCCCTAACGGGCCGAACATTTTTAATCGTAATCGCTTTCTACCACTATGTTGTCCCTATCGGGACAGAAAAACGAACATTCACCGCAACTGAATAGTTACAAATAAACTTCAATCTCCGAAATATTCCACTGAAATATTACGATTTATTTGATTTTGTGATTGACGATGATTTTCTTAATTTTCTTAATCATCGTCTTCATTCAATCATTAAAATCATCGTTCAGTTTTCATGTTCAACTCTCAATGATCTACTGCCCTTTCAGGGCGTTGACAGTGTTTGCCGTTACCCGCCGCGTTGCGGCGGGCTGGTATGTATTTCCCTTTCAGGGCGAAAGAATAACCGTTATCATTGACCGTTGCCCACAAACGGAAAACGCTCCCGAAAAGGTTTAATCTTCATATTGATTTTTTTGCTTTTGCGGTATATGCTTAACCAAACGCTGATTTACAGATCAGATCATTACTTGCCGATTATGGCACTGTTTGTTTTTTCTTTTTCACTTTTCTCCCCGACAATATCAATGGACATCAAACCTTTTTCAGGTTATCGCTACAACATTCAAAAGGTGAAGACGTTGGACGCGGTGATTGCGCCGCCGTATGATGTGATTGATGATGCGTTGCAGGCTGAACTTTACGCACGTCATCCGAATAATGTGGTTCGGCTCATTCTAAACAAAATCTCTCCCGCCGATGACGCAGAAAATAATCGTTATACGCGAACAGTCCGAACACTTGCGGAATGGAAAGAGGAAAAAATTCTCATTCAGGATGAAAAACCGGCAATCTATGTCTATCACCAGATTTTTGAAACAGAAGGGCAAAAATATATTCGTAAAGGGTTTATGTGTGCCTGCCGTGCGGTTCCTTTTGGTTACGGAATGGTTTATCCGCATGAAATGACGATGAATGCGCCGAAACTTGACCGACTCATGTTGACCAGTTCCTGTAAAATGAATTTCAGTCAGATTTTTGGTCTTTACCCCGATGAAAGCAATAGGATACAGCAAGGTTTGGAGGATGCGGTGACCACTGGGAAATTTCCATCGTTCGAAGCGTCCGATCATCTCGGTGTTGTTCATCGGATGTGGGTGGTGGATGATTCGGAAACGGTTTCGGCGGTGGTCAAAGCAATGGCGCCAAAACCAATTTTCATTGCCGATGGACATCACCGTTATGAAACGGCATGTAATTACCGGATGCAGGTTGATGACATGGGGCTTTTGACGAGTGATCATCCGGCTAATTATGTTCTGATGGTGTGTATTGCGATGGAAGATCCCGGACTGATTGTGTTGCCAACTCATCGGCTGTTTCCGGGATTACCCGAACTTTCCAGCGAAGAACTCAAAACAAAACTTAACGGTTATTTCACAACAGAAAATGTCGGCAATAGGATTGACGCAGCCCGGCAAGTCTGGCAACGTATTGAAAATGAAAAACGACAAGATGCAATCGGTTTGTACACGGCAAAAGATGGAAAATGGCTATTGACCACGATTACTCAATCAGGACGCGATAAAATGAACGAAGCCGCCGCCGAACATCATCCCGAATGGCGTGAACTTGGTGTGAGTTTACTGCATTGCCTGATTCTCGAAACATTGCTCGAAAATAAAAATTATCCGAAACCAACTTATGTTCATCAAGTTGACGAATTTATTACAGAATTAAAGCAAGGCAATTATCCGTTGGCGGCTTTGGTGATGCCGGCAACAATCGGGCATATCAAATCGCTGAGTATTCTCGGTGACCGGATGCCCGCAAAAAGTACCTACTTCTATCCAAAACTCATTGCCGGTTTCGTATTCAACCCGCTCGAATAAAATATATCGCGAATTCCAACCGGTTCTTTTGATCATTCATAACTCATTACTCATTGGGAGCGTTTTGGGGGTAATTTTATTCCATTCCTCTTGTTTGATGAGCAATGTTATGATACTGTTATAGGGCATCTTCAATAATTCAGTTGTTTATTTTCAACCTATTAGTTAATAGTTAATAGTTAATAGTTAACGACGGGGGTTACCCCGTGTTTTAGGGTTAAATCGAACAACGCGGGGCAAGCCCACGCCGTTAACGTTCGGTAAATCCTGAATGATTAGAGATTCCTAGTTAATAGTTAACGACGGGGTTTACCCCGTGTTTTAGGGTTAAATCGAACAACGCGGGGCAAGCCCACGCCGTTAACGTTCGGTAAATCCTGAATGATTAGAGATTCCCAGTTAATAGTTAACGACGGGGTTTACCCCGTGTTTTAGGGTTAAATCGAACAACGCGGGGCAAGCCCACGCCGTTAACGTTCAGTAAATTCTGAATGATGGGAGATTCCCTAGAGAAAGTTTGTATTATTTCAATGGTTTTGGAATTTTTCTATTTTAACTTATGACCCAAGCGACTTATAAGGATTCCGGTGTTGATTTGGAAATTTACGCGGAATCAATGGCTCGGTTGCCAAAATTAGCCGCACAAACATTTTCAAACCGTGTACTACGGCTTGACGGCGGTTTTGCCGGACTTTTTAAGTTGAACAATGAACAATGCCGGTATAAAAATCCGGTTTTGGTGAGTTGTACGGATGGAGTCGGGACAAAACTCAAAATCGCCTGTCTTGCCGGTCGTCATCACACGGTTGGAATTGATCTCGTGGCAATGAGTGTCAACGATGCGGTTTGTTGCGGTGCGGAACCGCTGTTTTTTCTCGATTACGTCGCCATGCCAAAAGATAATCCCGATTTATTAGAACAAATCGTTCAGGGGATTGTTGAAGGTTGTCGCCAAAGCGGATGCGCCTTGTTGGGCGGTGAAACGGCAATTATGTCCGATCTGTATCACGATGGAGAATACGATTTGGCAGGATTTTGTGTCGGTGTTGCGGAACAGGACAACATCATCGATGGACATTTCATTCAATCCGGCGATGTGTTGATCGGTATCGAATCCGCCGGTTTGCACTCTAACGGTTTCAGTTTAGTCAGAAAAATCGTTTTTGAAATTGCCCGATTAGGTGTTGACGAGATCATACCGGAGTTCGGACAATCTATTGCGGATATTTTGTTGACTCCGACACGAATCTATGTGGAATGTGTTCGGAAACTGCTCGCAACATTCGGCGCAAATAACGGAATTCACGGGATCGCTCATATCACCGGCGGAGGACTCAAAGAAAATGTCCAACGGATTTTGCCCAACGGTATGAAATTGCAAATCAATCCCTGCTGGGAAATTCCGCCCGTTTTTTCATGGTTGCAACAACTCGGCAATGTCGATGCCCATGAAATGAACCGTGTGTTCAATATGGGGATTGGTCTTGTGTTGGTTGTCCGTTCTGATCTCGCGGAAACCATTCAAAAATCCATCGAATTTCGAACATGGAATATTGGGAACATTAGGAATGATTATACTATCAACGGGTAGAAATTGATTGTTTTATTTGGCATCTCCCACAAGGTCGTGTATCAAGAGGTAGGCAACCTTTCGCCGAAAGGTTTTTACTAATACGGCGTACTCGCCGACATTGCTCCTGTTTGCAGATGGAAATTAAAAACCAACCGTTGCGACTGTGGGTGAAAACACTTCGGCGAAAGGTCGCCTTCCTCGACTGAATAGTTACCACAAAACAACAAACACCCACTAACCACTGATTGCTCTTCACTAAAAAAATTGCTCTTTTCAAGAAAAGCGATAATTGTTATTATTTGACGGCACACGGTTAAAAGTGAAGTTCTAAAAATGAACCGGTGAATCCCTAACCCGATATTTCCAACAAAATTCCATCTCCTAACAATTTAACAACTATTATTTGCCCATGAGTATCAATCCCCATGCTATTGTTCATTCTCTTGCTAAAATTGGAGCCAATGTTGAAATTGGGGCATTTTGTGTTATTGAATCTGATGTGGTGATTGGTGACGGTTGCCGATTGGAGTCTAATGTGACGATCAAACGAGGGGCGGTGATTGGCAAGGAAAACCATCTTTGTACCGGAACAGTGCTTGGTGGAAGACCGCAACATACGGCAGTGAAGGGAGATTGCGGCGGGATTTGTATTGGGGACAACAATATTTTCCGTGAAAATGTTACAGTGCATCGTGCTATTAAAGAGTCGGAGGTAACCGTCATCGGCGACAACAACTATCTCATGGTCAACGCTCATGTTGCTCATGATTGTAAGGTAGGCAATGACAATGTGTTAGTCAATAATGTAATGCTTGGCGGACATGTTCAGGTTGGTAATCGAGTTAATCTGGGAGGCGCGGTTGGAGTTCACCAATTTTGTCGAATTGGTTCGTTGGCAATGGTTGGTGGTTTAGCGCGGGTGATTCAGGATGTTCCGCCGTTTGTCACGGTCGATGGTCTCACCGGACGAATCTGCGGACTCAACCAAATCGGGTTACGTCGAAGCGGACGAACGATTGAAGAAATACGAATATTAAAAGATGTTTACCGATTGATATTCCGAAGCGGTTTAACATGGAAAGAAATCCTGAAAAAACTCGAAGACGATTATTCTATTGGTCCCGGTGCGGAGATGACCCAATTCCTTGCGGCAACAAAACGTGGAATTGTCAGTGAACGCCACAGCGTAGGCCGTACACCGCTCCGACTTCTCGATGCGGAAAATAATGATAAAAATGACGGTGACCATGAAAATGAAATCCAAACAATTCGTGTTAATGCCGGATAACGCAATGGTCTATTTTAACTTTTAATTCTGCCCCCTAAACCGTGTATCGGGCATCTCTAATAATTCATTTTTTTTGCAACCTATTAGTTAATCGTTAACGACGGGGTTTACCCCGTGCTTTAGGGTTAAGCCGAACAACGCGGGGCAAGCCCACGCCGTTAACGTTCGGTAAATTCTGAACTATTAGAGATTCCCAGTTAATCGTTAACGACGGAGGGTACCCCGTGTTTTAGGGTTAAGTCTAACAACGCGGGGCAAGCCCACGCCGTTAACGTTCGGTAAATTCTGAACTATTAGAGATTCCCAGTTAATAGTTAACGACGGGGTTTACCCCGTGTTTTAGGGTTAAGTCTAACAACGCGGGGCAAGCCCACGCCGTTAACGT
>JAIROD010000340.1 GCA_031257725.1 Planctomycetaceae bacterium
TAAAGACGACCTTGCTGGATATTCGTCCGATTCATCATCGTTTGGAAAAACGTGTTCGTGCCCATTTTTTGATCTGCATGTTATCGTACTATGTGGTGTGGCATCTGCGACAAGTGTGGTCGCCTTATCTGTTCTGTGACGAAAATCTCGACGAAACAAGAGCCAACCGAAATCCGGTGATCACGGCAAAACCAAGTGAAAAAGTTACCGACAAGAAAACAAGACATGCCAAAATCAAATGCAACACAAAAGAAAATAATGAAACTGCTGTCGAGATTGAAGAGCAAGTGCAAAGTTTTCAAACCTTGATAAATAATCTTGCAACAATTTGTAAGAACGAGTGCCGAATGGCAAACGAAAAAAATATTACCTTCAATACTACCACCACAACAACCCCATTTCAGGAGGTGTTACTGAAACAACTGAAAAACATAACAATATCAAATACCACAAAATAATCGTTCTGTAGCCAGTGCGAAGATACCTGAATTTACATAAGTTCAATGGTAATAAGAACTTAACAAAAAAAGGCTCCGGAACTTCGGGTTAATCGTCACGCCATAGTTACCAAGCTCCGAATAAAAACGGTCAAAAAGTAATTTGCCCAACCCCAATTTTGTTAACTGTTCCCCAAACAACCAAATCGTTTTGGAATCAGGAACTCTGTCGGAAAAACGAAGCCCCAAAAACGCCCGAAACGAAAGACGATCTCGAATCTGAATCTCGACATGATCATCAGAAAGATTGTAAACCGTTTGTAACTATTCAGTCGAGGAGGTAGGCGACCTTTCGCCGAAAGGTCGCAATGGTTGGTTTTATTATTCGAGTTGTACGCAGTTGGTTTTTAATTTCCATCTGCAAACAGGGGCATTGGATGCAACACCGTTACCGAAAAAATCAGGACGGGTATTTAGGATTCCTAAGGAAACATGTCGTGGCCGCGGATGAAAAAAGCAGGAACCGGCAATACGTTTGCTGTTTATTTCTTCGACGAGAACACAACAGTTTGGATCGAGTGATTCGTAAACACCCGCATTGTTTCCCAACTTCCTAATACAAGTTTAAATCCTCGATTTTTCTCATACCAAACATTGAGCGACTGATGAATCAACTGTGCAACTTCATCCCAATCCGCCGCAACCATCAAACGTGTACAAAAAGATAATACGGACATTTGTTTCAATTTAGTAAAATAATGAATGTGACACCGAATATTGTTTTGATTCATTTCCGGTCATCAATGATAATAATACTCAAACATGATTGTGGCTCATAATAACATTTCTTAAATCCGATTACAACTCCCCTTTGACAATAAAATTGTTTGTGAATGATTACCATAATTTTTCAACGATCTTATCCTAATCCATCTAGTAACAAAATCCAACGGAAATTTCGGCAAGCAATACAAAATAGCATAATCGCTTACAAAAGGACACAAGGTTTCAGTAACAAAGAAGCAAAATTGTTGCTAAAACTTTGTAACACAGAACAGAAAATATAAACATAAAAAGTAGAGACGCAATGCATTGCGTTTCTACTTTTTAATCACATCTTATTTTGTAACTGTCTATTTTAAACATGAAAAGCACGAAATTTCACGAAACATACAAAAAGGATAGGGCAATTATTAGACCTTTTCTCTAACCTAACAATACAAAATATCCGCAATTTAGTCAATCACAGAATAAAGTGTTTTTTGTAACTATTCAGTCGTTTTGGTCATTGCTCACCAAAGTACGCCCGTACCGACAACGTAATAGATTCTACGCCATCTTCATTTTATCGTTTTTGTTATATTTTCGATGTTCGAGTAGGGTTAGAGAAAGTGTCTATTTAACCGGCTTTGTAACGATAATATCAAATACGGTGTTTCCTTTAACTTCACATGTTAAGCCGGAAGTACCTGCATTCTCAAATTTCGGATCAATCAAATGAACAAGCGGTTCTCCATCACTTCCGCCGCCGGTTGTTGCGGAAACAGTTACTTGATACGTTCCCGGTCGAACACCGTCACCCGGTTTAATTTCGTACATTTCGTAACTTCCGTTGGATTTGATCGCACCGGTTGCCTGATACGGTAAATTGATAAACGTAACACCGCCCGAAGTCAACGGCGTTCCATCATCGAATTTGACCGTTCCCGTTACCTTCGGTTGACCGCAGCCCAAAATGAAAGGCAACACAAAAACAAAAAGGATAAAATAGTTTTTCATGTAATTTTAATGGTTAGAAATGAATTTAATTTTAAACAAACTAAAATAGTTAATAGTGTTCACAAGCGGATTTATAACCATTACAACGAGAATTCCGCTTGCAACACTATTCACTATCCACGATAAACTATTCACTCAATTACGGTAATTCCGGCATTCCGCCGTCACTAACATCCGCCGACATCAAAAGCATAATATCGGCGGTGTTATTTTGAACGGGAACAACCGAACCATCGCCTCTGAGAAAATGACAAATTCCCGGATGGTAACTACCAAAACTATATTCTCCAGTTGGTTCACGTGTTATCACATCGGCAGCCCGTTTGACAAGAACGCCAACAGGCGAAGCATAATTGTGCATGAGACATGACATCCCTGAATAACGAAATGATCTGTACCTTGATAAAATCCGCTACAGTCTGCTCTTGCCGCCTTGTACTATATCCGGTACTTGGCACCAAACCGCTTGTAGCAGCATTTTGGACACACTTACCAAGATAATCCGGCGGAATATATTTTTCTCCAACAACAAATTGATTACTTGTTCCATCAATCCAGTCGGCAAAAGAATTGGGAGTTTTCCATGTATTGAGATTACCGGCAACTTGTAATGCCGCCATCTTGAACGGAGAACTGTTTTTACGATTCGGACTGTAGGATTCATCGTTTGTACGAGTAATGAACGCAACACGCCGCCATGTAGTAATATCCGAAGCCGTTGTTTGACCGGCAGGAATAGTTCCTTCGGTTCGCAGATAAATGATTGCTGCGTAATCAATTTGCGGACGTATCTGTCTATTTTAATTTCATGATTATTGCAACAAAAAAAACCGTTGCTCGTCTCAATTTAACGAAATTCCTTCGCCCTGAAAGGGCAGTATAGACTAGCCCGCCGCAACGCGGCGGGTCACGGCAATACACCATCAACGCCCTGAAAGGGCAGCATACTTTGGGTACCGTTT
>JAIROD010000454.1 GCA_031257725.1 Planctomycetaceae bacterium
AATAATTCCCCTCCTTCGGAGGGGCAGGGGTGGTAAAAAATAAACTTCAATCTCCGAAAAATTCCACTGATATATTACATAAATTAATAGTTAACGACGGGGTTTACCCCGTGTTTTAGGGTTAAGTTGAACAACGCGGGGCAAGCCCGCGCCGTTAACTTGCGGTAAATTCTGAATTATGAGAGGTTCCCTACTGAAATTAGGTTTTTTCGACGAGGACGGCGTTTCCGATCCATTGTCTGATGACCGCGGCGGCGGCTTCGGGGTTTTCGGCGATGAGTTCGGCGATTTCATCTTTCAGGGAACGGATGGAGCCAAACGAATCTAAGGTTCGATTGATTTCTTCTTCTTGTTCCGCTTCGGCGTTGGCGGCGGCTTCCGCTTCGGCAGCGGCTTTGGCTTCCATTTCAGCCCGAACCCGTGCTTCAATCACCTCCAACGGCGTTTCCGAACCTTCAACAATAACGATTGGTTCCGGTTTGGGCGGTTTGGTAATTGACCAAAGAACACACAAACCACAAAATACTAATCCCATTAAACTCAGACTTTGCCAATTTTGTTTTAGCCAAAGTTGAACTTGTTGCCATGTGGTCAACACGATCTCCGGTTCTTCTTTCGGGTGGTAGAAGTCAACGATGACCACACTTAACGGATCGGGATTTGATTTTGGTTTCCACCAAGGCATTAACAGTTGGGCGACACTTCGTTGGGTTGCCTGCCGGATATTTTCCCGTGTTGCTTCCAATTCCTCTGCGGTTGGTTCGGGCGGTGCTTCACCCTGTTTACTATTTTGGAGATACCATGTTTCCAAGACATGTTTATGCGGAATCCACAGTGTTGCCAACACCCGCTCCGGTGTAAACGGAACAATTTCGGTGTTTGCTTCTTGTCCTTGCAGGGCGTTGCTGAATTCTTCTTCATGTTTCTTTTCGGTGGTTTTGGCTCCTCCGGCAATATCCTGTTGCGGGTCGATCAATGGCCGTGACATCATTGCAATTTGACCGGGCCGCCCGAACCGGTCATATCCGGTTTTCATATAGTCGAGTCCTAAAATATGTTTAGTTAATATTGTTGGTTTACCGTGTTCCACAGTGAAAAGTTTTTCGCTCAGATGTTTTGTCAACTCGACGGAGGTTTCGACTTGTAATCCTTCAATGTGCGGTAAAATATTGTAGATTTTGTCTTTGAACATATCCTGATAACGTGTCATTTGCCGGAGATAATCACCGGGTCCGCCGGTTAATTCTTCACCGGCTCCGTTGTAACTCCGATTATTGCGCCGGTCAATAATTTTAATTTCTTTCAAATCGGCGTTACCGAATGCCGCCTGAACCGCTCCGCCGATTGCGGAAATGGTATTATCTTCAAGCGGTTTGAAACTTACGGTGTCCACGAAAACGGAAACGGAAAAGATTTCTTTTTTTGCCCAAATATTGTGATCCCAAGTTTTCCGCAAACTTGGAATGACCGAAGCAGACGCCACGCCTCCCATTTTGGTGATTTCGTCGGCAATATCTTGGGCGATGGCATTGATTTTCCTTTCTTCTATCATTTTTGCGCTAAACCAGGGGTTCATCGCCAGCGATGCTTCTTTCCGTGCATTCCCGCGGACATCAATTGCTTTGGCTTCGTGAATGGTTGCGGCATAAATTGCTCGTTGTGTTCTTGGAACGTTGAGTTGATCGCCGACCCAATGATGTGATTTCAAATTAGCACCGGCTAAGGCATCTTCGATTGCCCGTTGTTCCTCTTGGGTAAAATGCATACCGTTATAAAGTGCAATTTCCTTTGATCGCGGATCACTTGATTTGATACTGCCGACAATAAGATAACCCAATGAGAATAAGAGTGTCATGAACAAGAGTGCCGCGACAATCCGATTGCCCGGCGTCATGCTCAGGTAAAGATCACGTAACTGTGCGTATAACTTCTTAAAATATTCCACTGCTTTTTAATTAATAGTTAATAGTTAAAGTAATAGCGGATAGTGAATAATTAGTGGTTAGTAGTTAATAGTTGCGCAAGCGGATTACAAATGTTGCGGTAAACAGTACGCTTGCGAACGATTAACGATTAACGATTCATTATTAACTAACTAAACTCTCATATTCTGAATTTCTTGATAGGCTTGGACGAATTTATTTCTCATTTGCATCATCATTTTGAAGGCGATATCGGCTTTTTGGACAGCGGTGAGGACTTCGGCCATTCCGATTTCACCGCCGGTCATTAATTTTTCTACCGCTTGGTCGGCGCGTTGTTGCATCATATTGACTTCACCGATACCGCCGAGCAATAGATCTTTGAAGGATGTTTTTTTGATTTCTTCGGCGGTCATTGGTCTATCGGGGTCCATTTTGAAGCCGATACGTCCCATTCCTTGTCGGGCTTCCAACTGCCCGATTCGTCCCACTCCGCCATAAAGATAACTAATACCGTCCATAAATTAGTGGATAACGGACAGCGGATGGGGATAGCGGAGCATATTGAGACATAACCGTTATTGTAAAAACAACGTTTGTATCACTCTCCGCTATCAACTTTCCGCTATCAACTATTATGTAATATATTATGTAATAATTCTTAACGTTTGATTTGCCATTGATTTTGTAACTTCGATAGCGCCGAGGTTGGCTTCGTAGGAACGTCCGGCTTCGACGGCATCGGTGAATTCGGTGACGAGATTAATTCTTGGTAAATTGATAAAACCTTGTTCATCGGCATCCGGGTGAAACGGGACATATTTCCGAATCGGCGGCAATTCATCGCGGCAAACTTCACGAACAAACACCCCTGCCGAACCATTGGGACCGATCGTATTGTCTTCCTGAAACAAGACATAACGCGGATCGTATGGTTTTAGTTCACCATTTTCATTCCGAGTTGAGGTGATATTTGCCAGATTGCTGGCGATTGCGGTCATTCTTATCCGTTGCGAGATAAGTCCGCTTGTGCTGACATCCATGATTTTGAGCATTGTTCCCTCCACAATAGGTTGTGTGGGGAATAGTAATGATTCTGCCAAAACGAATCAAGACCAAAAGTAAAAATAAGAGGTGAATGTTTGTTATTTTGGGGCGTTTGATCTCAAGCAGGGTTGCCCCTTAATGCTGCTATAATGGGACATTTCTAAAAATTCTCCCCTTGCGTGGTTCTTTTCAAGATTTATTTTTTTGTTATGATAAGATTTGTTTTGGGAATCTCTAATAATTCAGAATTTACCGAAAGTTAACGGCGTGGGCTTGCCCCGCGTTGTTCGGCTTAACCCCCAAACACGGGCTAAACCCCGCCGTTAACTAAAACACGGTGTAAACACCGCCGGTAACAAAAGCGAATAATTACATGTTGCGAAAACAAATTTTCCGCTGAATAATTACGAATATTTGTAATATATCAGTGGAATTTTTCAGAGATTGAAGTTTATTTTTTACCACCCCTAGCCCCTCCGAAGGAGGGGAATCATTCCCCTCCTTCGGAGGGGCTAGGGGTGGTCATTCGGAGGAAACGACTGAATAGTTAAAAAAAAAAAATATTCCACTGATATATTACATTTTCCGGTGTAATGTTTTGAATATTATTTGAATATTAACGGTCGAGGTTGGAACTGATTCGGGCGGCTTCATCGCTTCGTAGGAAATTTTTGTCCGTGATTTTGTCGTTAATTTTGAATTTATTCCAGAATATTTCCCGTTTTTCCTGAGTGGTTTTAATTTCTTCTTCCCATTGGCGTTCCTTTTTTTCCTCGTTTTCCGCATTGGCAAGACGTTCCATTTCACGGTTACGCACAATATGAACCTGCTGGCTCATATTTTCGCGTTCACGATCATGATAAGATTGAAACTCAGGGGAAAATCCGCCTTGTTGATAATAAGGCGGAACTTCTTCGATACGCGGTTTTTTGCGGCTTTCAAGTAAACCGCAACCGGTGAATGTTGTTAAACTGAAGACTACGAAACTCAGTGTCCCTAAAAGACTTAGAACCCCCGAAACAACTTCGAGCCAAACATACTGAGATTGTTTTTTTCGTGTTGACACCGAACCAGCCCATCCGTCTGTTGAAGAAAAATATTCATTATCGTTATAATCGGCATTTTTTGACAGAATATTTAGGTATTAAAAAAAACCGATTAAATTGGACAAACGCAGCCTATAACAATTATTTTTTATTTTATCCACAGATTGACGCAGATTGTCGCAGATGGGGTGCGTTTGTTGGTTTGGTCGTTAACGGCGGGGTTTACCCCGCGTTGGTGCCATGACAGAGTAAGTCATGCAGGTAACAATCGCGAATAAACACAGGTCGCGAAAATAAAGATTCCGTCCCGTAGGGACGAAATGTTGGTAGAAAAAACAACAAATATCAATTTCACCAACATTGCGTTCCTACGGGACGCGAATAATTTTTGTTATGCCGTTTGCTACCAATATGTCGTCCCTAACGGGACGGAATTTTTGTTCAATCGTTAACGGCGGGGTAAACCCCGCCGTTAACAATCTGTGATAATCTGCGAAAATCTGTGGACGATTCTTTGAGACTCTGCGAGTAACGGTCTATTTTATTTTATCCACAGATTGACGCAGATTATCGCAGATGGGGTGCGTTTGTTGGTTCGATCGTTAACGGCGGGG